>CAKTKM010000010.1 GCA_934569425.1 uncultured Oscillospiraceae bacterium | reverse complement strand
GTCTTGCACACCGAGGGATCAGGCGAGATCACCCGAACCATCTCCGGTGCCATGATAACCATATCCAGCGTGATCTCGTCGAGCTTCTTAGGAGATTGATATAGTTCTGTGAAGCGTCGCTCCAGCTCCCGGATCTCCTCTTGAAACAGAGGTGGGTCAAAACAGCAATAGATGTCAGGCGTATCATTCTCTGTCTCTCGGTCAGATCCGTCACGGATCTCCGTGATAGTGCCATAAAGTCCACGATATTCACTTGCCTCTGTTGCCATGACAGCGGCACCGATGGCATATGCCACTCCCAAATACTCATATTTCTGATTTGCTTGATTAACAATCATAATATTTTCCTCCGATCCAATTGTAAATATTGTGCTTTGGATAGTGTCATGCGCTACACCAGCAAGTTTATCATCGATTGCACAACGGCCTCCCCAGTCAATTCACTGGTTCGGTAAATCTTCTGACAAAAGGGTTTCAGGCTGAAATCCATGCCAGCGTGCCCCTCGTCCAGTAAAATGCCTGTTACCGTGAAATGATATGCGACCTGTGCCGCCTGCAATTCCTGCTGGCAGGCATCGGGCAACTCACATTCATCATCCGTGATGAAAACCATATCGGCCTTTTCAAAGCCCTCCGTGTCCATCAATCGGATCGCTTCACGGACGGGGCGTTCAAAGTTGGTGCCGCCGCCGAGGAATGTTTCTGCAGCGGACAATTTACCCTCCAGCGTGTATTCTCCCGGGCGGAATATGTCCACCTGGCAACTGCTGCTTCCGGCAAAATGGATCAGTGCAAAACGCCTTCGGCTCTCTGCGGCGATCTCCAGCAGGGTCATGGCTACCGCCTTGCCCCAGGCCGCAGCTTCACCTTCGGTGGAACCGGACTCATCCAGACAGCAGATAATGTCGCCCATACCCTTATAGATAGGTTCACGTCGGCGATACTGTTTGATCTGCTTTTGCTGATACTTTCGCAGGAACAGCGGAATAGTCTCCGGCGTGGCCAGCATGGCAAGCTCCGAGGTCAGCGCACGGGACAAGTTGTTACCAAGTTCCAGCGAGTAGGTTTCGCCGCGCCCATACCGTCCTTTCCCGGCATCATAATATCCAGCACCAGCGCGTCGTAGGCTGTCGCTTGAATATAGTCCAGTGCATCGTTCCCGCTATGCACCATGTCCACGGCGTATTTGTTCTTTTCCGGCATGACCTTCAGCGCACGGGCGATGGTCACTTCATCTTCCGCGATCAGGATACGCATGGCGATCCACCTCCGTCTGCGTCCATTCTCCCACGATCACCCAAAATGAACCTGAAAATCCGTTCTGACAGGGCGGAAAATTCTGCTTTGGCAGGAGACAGCCGGTGTGGGGGAGCTTGCCGTCCCGCAAAGACTTTTCCCCAGTCCCGGCTCAGTCAATGGAAGAACAAGGTTTACACGGAAAGAGAAAAACGGTATAATCGTATGAACAGAAGCCGGAACAGGTATAAGCGCGGAAGCCTGCTGCTTGCGCATCGGAGGAGACTGCCATGCCGAACCCAAAGTGGAATAGGAATACCATCTACATATCCGAGCGGCTACAGGAGAGCCTGCGCCCCATCTCCCGCTGCGCCATGACCACCGTGGTGGCGCCTATGGGATACGGAAAGACCACCGCGGTGAACTGGTATCTGGCGCAGCGCGCCAGGGCGGGAACGGTGAAGGTGATCCGCATCAGCGTATATTCCGAGAACCTTGCGATTTTCTGGAGAAGCGTTCAGGAGGCCTTTGCCCGCGCCGGCTTTGCCTTTCTGCGGGACTACGCCTGCCCTGTGGACATAGCCGGCGGGGGACTGCTGGTGGACGATCTCTGTCATGAGCTGGCGGGAGAAGCCGCCTGCTATATTTTCATCGACGATTTTCACCTGCTGCTTGATCGGCGGGTGCCGGTCTTTCTTGGTATGCTGGCAAATCGTCTGCCGTCCAATGTGCATTTGATCGTGGCCAGCCGGGATCGCTTTCTGCCAGCCGCGGAGACGGTTCGGCTGGGGGCGAAGGTCTATCCCCTCGGTACAGAGCAGCTGCGGCTGAACCATACAGAGCTGGCGGCCTACGCCCACCGGTGCGGCACGGATCTGTCCGATGCGCAGATGGAGAGCATTCTCTATTCCAGCGAGGGCTGGTTTTCCGCCGTCTACCTGAATCTGCGGACATTTTCCGAGCGCGGCATATTGCCAAGCCGCGGCTCCGACATTTACACGACCTTTACCGCGGCCATGATCGATCCGCTGCCGGAAGAGCAGCGGGCGTTTCTGGCGGTGATGGGGCTGGCCGACGAATTTACCGTCGAGATGGCGCGCTGTATCACGGGAGATGACGGCGCGGGACAGATCCTTTCTCAGCTGACCGAACAAAACGCCTTTATCAAGTGCCTGTCGGACGGCGTGACATACCGTTTTCACCACATGATGAAGGAATGCGCGAGGCAGCGCTTTCTGGCGATGAAGCCCGAGCGCCGGAAGCACTGTTGGGAGCGGTACGGTTTCTGGTACGAGGAGCACAGGCAGTATCTTCACGCCATGAACGCTTACCGGAAGAGCGAAAACTATGATGCGCTGCTGCGGGTGGTATGCGCCGATGCGGGCATTTTGCTCTCGTCACTGTCCCCCGCTGAGGTGCTGGCCGCCCTTGCGGAGTGTCCGGTCACGATCCTGAAGGCGCACCCGGCGGCGCTGCTGGTGCTGATGCGCAGCATGTTCAACTGGCGGAATATCCCGAAAATGATGGAGCTGAAAGGGCTCCTGCTTGCCGCTGTTGCCGAGCATCCGGAGCTGCCGGAGAAAGAACGGGGCAATCTGCTGGGCGAGTGCGACCTCATGATGAGCTTTCTCTGCTACAATGACATCAGCGCGATGAGCCGCCTGCACCGCAGCGCCAGCGCCCAGATGTCCCGCCCGGCCATCAGCATTCAGAACAGCGGCGGCTGGACCTTCGGCTCGCCGTCCGTGCTGATGATGTTCTACCGTGCGCCGGGGGAGCTGGAGAGCGAGCTTGCCGAGATGGACGAGTGTATGCCCCATTACTACCGGATCACCGGCAGCCACGGTCAGGGCGCGGAAACCATCATGCGGGCAGAGGCACGGTTCCTGCAGGGGCGGTTCACCGATGCGCACATTGCACTGGAAAGCGCCTATGCGCAGATCCGGGACAACGGACAGGAAAACATGGCGCTTTGCTGTGATTTTCTGGCGCTGCGGCTCTCAATGTACGCGGATGTGGAGCGGCAAAGCGGCTTCACGGAACGATACGCGGCGCTGCTGCGGCAGCATAACGCGGCATGGCTCAATATTTGGAGCGCCGCCGGCGCCTATTACCATGCGCTGCGGGGCGAAACGGAAAAGATCCCGGAGATTTTTGCCCGGCATCGGCTTTCTGGCGTCCATTTTCTTGCGCCGGGAAAGCCCATGATGGAAATGATCGAAAATCAGGTATATCTGGCGCAAGGCGCTTACGCCAGGGTGATCGGGCGCAGCGCGGAGCTGCTGTCTCTTTGTGAAGAGATGCACTATGCGCTGGTGGCCATGCACATCCGGATCCAGACTGCCGTGGCCTATGAGCGGCTGGGCAAATCCGGGGAAGCCCAAGCGCTGCTTGCAAGGGCGCTTGCCGACGCTGCGCCGGACGGCCTTATCATGCCGTTTGTGGAGAACTACGATGGCCTGCGGCCGATGCTGGCGCGGGAGAGAGGAAGCGGACTGACCGCCAGGATCACGGAGCTGGGCGAAGCATCCCGGCGGCAAAAAGAGGAGCGCGCCAGACCTTCGGTGTTTGCCGCGTTGACACAGCGGGAATTTGAGATCGTGGAACTGATGGCGCAGCGGCTGAGCAACCGCGAGATCGCGGAAAAGCTGTTCCTTTCGGAGGGCAGCGTGAAGCAATATGTCAAAAGGATCTATTCCAAGCTCCACATCGAGGGTGATACCCGAACCAAGCGCAGGCGGCTTTCCGGGCTGCTGGAGGGAAAGAGCTAACCATTGTGGAATGGTCATCCTGTCAGATCCGTCGTACAATGTTTGTACGGTGGATCTTATATGTATGACATACGCAGAAAGGAGGACACGTGCTTGAACCGAAGGTATCTCACCGCAGTAACATCACTGCCCGACTACATTTTGCAGGTCGATTTTGTGTCCGGCAGCCGCCTGCTTTTGGATATGAAGCCGTATCTGGACAAAATGCGGTTCTGCGCACTTTCCGACCCGCAGGTGTGGAACAGCGCTGTGACCAACGGAGTTTTTGTCCGGTTCGGCAATGTGGAGCTGAGCCACAACGAGATATTGTCCATGGCGGAACGGGAACTTTAATTTTATTCAGCAAAAAAGGAGAAAAATCATGAGAGGCATGAAAAAGTATTTGACCCTGATACTGGCGCTAACGCTGTGTCTTACGCTGGCCGCCTGCGGCGGCAGCGGCGGCAGCAGCGATGCTCCGGATTCCTTCGAGGGATTGGTGAAGGATCCGGATCAAATGGCTGATTTCGGCACCTACGCCGGTGCGTGGCGCGGTGAGGACGGCAGCACGCTGCTGGTAGAGCTGGCGGAAAGCGGCGATGAGCTGCGCTTCGCCCTGTACGACACCGAAGAGTATCTGACGGCCAGCGGTTCCATCCAGTATGTCCCGGAGTACGGCTTCGACTATTTCTATAATGAGCATGACGGTGTGGCATACCGCACATGGTCTGACGAGAGCGGCGGGCTGCATGTCGATACGCTTGGCACATTTGCGCAGATGAGCGGTGATATACCCGGCGGCAACGACGGTACCGGCTCAGTCGAAGACTGTTCCGCCCTGGCGGGTGTTTGGCTTCTGGATGCCGAGGCTGATGCGGCCAGCATTATCGAGATCGACCAGTTTGGCAGCTGGTCCCTGTCAGAGCGCCCCGGTGGTGACGGCGATCCCACCGAGGTGGACCGCGGCACGCTGGAGGCAGATCCCAACGACGACGGCCGGTATTATGCCGTTTCCAGTCAGTTTGAGGATGTGACCTACGATGTGACCGTCGTTGGTGATGACGTGATGTATTGGGGCGGCGAGAACGACTACTATCAGAAAATGGCCTGACCGGCACGGAAAGGAAGAAAACGATGAAAAAGCTTTTTACCTTGCTGTTGGCGCTGGTCATGTGTCTGGCGTTGGTGGCCTGCGGCACCCGGCAGAATGAGGACCCCAATGATGTGGTGGGCGATGACTGGCGTGTGAGCGGTATTGTCCGGGACGGCGGCAGCATTACCCGCGGCGGCGAGGATACCGACGTGCTGGTATGCGTCAATGCCGACAGTGCCGATTTCTATTTGGATGAGGAGAACCAGACGCTGTATGACTATGTGAACTATCCCATTACGCTGCAGGGCGACCCGTGGGAGGAGTTCCAGAGCATCGACTTTGCTGACCGGAACGGCGATGGCGACAGCGATGTGGCCATGCTGTTCCAGCTGGATGGTCAGCAGGTGCTGATGGTGTGGTTCTGGGACGCGGAGACGGAAGCGTATGTGTTCCAGCCGGAGGAATCCCAGACGGCGGACGCTGCGGATGAATTCCGGGACTTTTGACGAGGCATTTGGCTTTTGCCCGCTGCAAGCTGTGGCCAAAAAGCCAAAAGAAAAGGAGAGGGGCGGATCGTACGATCCGCCCCTCTCCTGTGGTATTTTACAGCCTCCCTTGCCGGATGCCGCATTCGCTTATCCGTGTCCCTCGGCGGCGATCATATGCAGGGCGTGCTCCAGAGCGCCGGTGACGGCGGAGAGATTTTCTCTTGCGGCTTTTTCCGAGCCGGGCAGGTTGAGGATCAGGCTGTTTCCCCGGGTTCCCGCCACGGCGCGGGACAGCATGGCGCGGGGCGTGACCTTCAGTCCCTCCATCCACATGGCCACGGGGATCGCGCGGATCTCGCGCTCCAGCACGGCCAGCGTGGCTTCCGGCGTTACGTCGCGGGGGGACAGTCCGGTGCCTCCGGTGGTGACGATAAGGTCGATATGGCGCACATCCGCACATTCGCGGAGGATCGCGCTGATCTGCTCTTTTTCGTCCGGGACCATGGCGGTACAGGCAATGGAAAAGCCTGCCTCCTCCAGCATGGCGCACACGGCGGGACCGCTGGTGTCCTGCCGGAGGCCGCGGCTGCCCATGTCGCTGACGGTGATAACGGCTGCGGTATAGCTCATAAATGTTCCTCCTGTCTTCGGTAGCCCAAGGATGTTGAGATCATGGCGGCAGTGGCGCAGACCTGCTCCACTGCCGTGCGGAATTCATCAGAATGGACGCTGCGGAACATGCCGATCACGCCCACGGTATAGCGCACCTTGGCCTCTACATTATATACCGGCGCGGAGATGGAGCGCAGGCCGATCTTATATTCGCCGTTCTCGATGGCGTAGCCGTTGGCGCGGCAGGTGTCCATTTCCCGCAATAGAGAGGGGATGTCGGTGATGGTGTGGGGCGTGAACTGGTTCATGCTCTGGCTGCGCAGCAGTGCTTCGGCGCTTGTGCGGGACATGTGCGCCAGAAAGACCTTCCCCTGAGAGGTGCAGTAGATGGGCAGGCGTGAGCCGATGTCCGACACGATGCGCAGCGCGTTGCGGGTCTCCACCTGATCCAGCGTGATCACGCTGCCGCCCTCGCAAACCGAGAGCATGACGGACGTTCCGGTTTGCTGGCAGAGATGCTCCATATAGGGCCGCGCCACCCGGGAGATGTCCCAGGAGCGCTCTACCTGACGCCCGTATTCAAAGAGCCGCAGGCCAAGCGTGTAGCGCCCGTCGGAGGTCTGGGTGACCACATCATACTGCCGCATGGTGGTCAAAAGACCGAATACGGTGCTTTTCGGATAACTGCACAGGTTAGTCAGCTCCTTTAACAGCAGGGGCTTTCCGGTCTGGCTCAGGATCTGCAGCAGCTCCATGGCCTTTGCCACAGAGAGAATGATATTGCCGTCTACCATGGGATCATCAGCTCCTTCTGCTTTCAGCATAGCTGCAACTGCCGTTTCTGTCAAGAATAATCCGACAAAGGCGACATAAAATCCGACAATACCGAACACAAAGTTTGAAATGCGGTCAGGCAAAATGATAAAATGCAGGGGAAAAGGAAGGACGCCGTATGAAAGATGTATTAGGCAGAAGCATTACCTATCTTAGACTGTCCGTGACGGAGCTGTGCGATCTCCGCTGCCGGTATTGTATGGCGGAGGAGGGCGTGCGGAAACGGGAACACGGTGCGCTGTGTTCGTTTGAGGAGCTGCGGGACTTTGCCTGTGCCGCCGCGCGGCTGGGCGTCAGGAAGATCCGCGTGACCGGCGGCGAGCCGTTGGCGCGGCACGGGATCGTGGAGCTGTGCGCCATGCTGCGCGCCGTCCCCGGTGTGGAGGAGCTTTGTCTCACCACCAACGGTACGCGCCTGACACAGCTTGCGCAGCCGCTGCGGGAGGCGGGGGTGGATCGCCTGAACATCAGCGTGGACTCTCTTCGCCCGGAGCGCTATCGTGAGATCACCCGTACAGGGGAGCTGGAATATGTGCTGCGGGGCATCGAGGCGGCGGAGAAGGCGGGTTTCCGGGAGCTGAAGCTCAACTGCGTGCTACTGGGCGGCGTGAACGACGACGAGATCGGAGACTTTGTCGCCCTGACCCGGGAAAAGCCGTGGCAGGTGCGGTTTATTGAACTGATGCCTATGGGGATCTGCGCGGCGTGGCCGCGGGAACGCTTTCTTCCGGCGCAGGCGGTGCTTGACCGGGTGCCGGAGCTGCGTCCCGCCGGGCAGAGCGGCGTTGCGAAGCTGTACCGCCTGCCGGAGGCACAGGGGACGGTGGGGCTCATCGAGCCGATGAGCTGCGCCTTTTGCGGCGATTGCACCCGAATACGCATTACGGCGGATGGGAAGCTGAAGCCCTGCCTGCACTCGGACGCGGAGGTCTCTCTGCGGGGGCTTACCGGCGCGGCGCTGGAGCAGGCCGTCCGACAGGGGATCCTGAGGAAGCCGGAGCGTCACCATATGGAGGAGACGGGACGGACGGAGACGCATCGCGGCATGTTTGAGATAGGAGGGTGACAGTCCATGGAGCTGACGCATTTTAATCAACAGGGACGCGCCCGCATGGTGGACGTCAGCGGGAAGGCGGTTTCTTTCCGCAGGGCGCGCGCCGCGGCCACGGTCAATATGGCGAAGGCCACCATGGATAAGATCAGGGAAGGCGCCATCGGCAAGGGCGATGTGCTGGCGGTGGCGCAGGTGGCCGGCATCATGGCGGCAAAGAAAAACAGCGAGCTGATCCCCATGTGCCATCCGCTGCTGCTGACGAAGGTGGACATCTCCTTCGATTGGGAGGAAACGGCGCTGCATATCCGCAGCGAGGTATGCTGCCGCGGCGAGACGGGCGTGGAAATGGAAGCGCTGACCGCCGTCAGTGTGGCGGCGCTGACCGTATATGATATGTGCAAGGCCGTGCAGCGGGATATGTCCATCACCGACATCCGTCTTTTGTATAAGGAAGGCGGCAAGAGCGGCGTATACGAGGCGGAGGTTTGACCATGGCGTATGTGACAGCGGTGAATATCAGCGGGCGAAAGGGCGTGCGCAAGCATCAGGTGCCGTACATCGATCTGAAGCTGCACCACGGCATCGTGGGCGACGCCCACGCAGGCGACTGGCACCGTCAGGTCAGCCTGCTGGCGGAGGAGAGCGTGGATACCATGCGGGCTATCTGCCCTATAGAATTGGACGCGGGCGTGTTTGCCGAAAACATCAATACCCGCGGCATCGTCCTGAAGACCCTGCCGGTCGGCACGCGTCTGCGGGTGGGGGAAGCGGAACTGGAGGTCACACAGATCGGCAAGCAATGCCATAACGACTGCGAGATCAAGCGGACGGCAGGAAAATGCGTGATGCCCACAGAGGGAATTTTCGCCATTGTGACACGGGAAGGCCGCGTCCAGGCGGGAGATGAGATCGAGGTGCTGAAATGAAACTGATTCGGACGGAGGATGCCGTGGGGCATGTGCTGTGCCACGACATGACGCAGATCATTAAGGATCAATACAAGGACGCCCGGTTCCGCAAGGGACATGTTGTGACCGCGGAGGATATTCCCGTGCTGCTGAGCATGGGCAAGGAGCATCTCTATGTCTGGGAGATGACCCCCGGCATGGTGCATGAAAATGACGCCGCGGAGCGGCTGCTGGCGCTTTGCGGGCAGGAGAATATGATCCGCAGCGAGGTCAAGGAGGGCAAGATCGAGCTGAAAGCCGCCTGCGACGGACTGTTTCTGGTGGACAGCGCCCGTCTGGTGGCGGTGAACAGTCAGGACGAGGTGATGATCGCCACCCGCAAGGGCGGCACCGCTGTCCGCAAGGGCGACAAGCTGGCAGGCATGCGGGTCATTCCCCTCATTATCGCGGAAGAAAAGCTGCAGAAGGCGGAGATCGCCGCCGGCGCGGAGCCGCTGCTGGCGCTCAAGCCCTTTGTGCGGAAGTCTGCCTGCATCGTTGCCACCGGCGGCGAGGTAAAAAAAGGACTCATCCGGGACACCTTTACCCCCGTTGTGAGAGAGAAGCTGAAGGCCTACGGTATCGAAACCACAGAGGTGGTCTATTCCGGAGACGGCGTGGAAAACGTCCGCGACGCGGTGCTGTCCCTGCGGGCGAAAGGGCCGGACATGATCCTCTGCACCGGCGGCATGAGCGTGGATCCCGATGACAATACGCCCGGCGGCATCAAGGCCGCAGGCGCCGGCATCGTGTGCTACGGTGCGCCGGTGCTGCCCGGCGCCATGTTCCTGTTGGGCTATTTTGACGACGGCATGCCGATCATGGGTCTGCCCGGCTGCGTGATGTATGCCGGAGCCACCATCTTTGATCTTGTGCTGCCGAAGGTGGCGGCAGACGTGCCGGTGACCCGCGGTGAAGTGGCCGCGCTGGGCGAGGGTGGTCTGTGCCTTGGCTGCAAAGAGTGCCGTTATCCCATCTGCCCCTTTGGAAAATAAAGCGGTATGCGCCCTGCGGGGCGCATACAAAAGCGATCCGTTATCCTCACGAAAGAATTGCGTTGATAGAATAGAAGTAAAAAACAAGAAAGGAAACTCAAGATGAAGAAGTTTATTTTCCTGCTGCTGGCGCTGGTCATGGCGCTGAGCCTGGTGGCCTGCGGCAACAACGCCGCCGACAACAACACCCCCGCTGACGATCAGCAGACCCCCGCCGAGACCGTGGAGTTGACAGTGTTCGCCGCTGCCTCCCTCACCGAGTCCCTGACCGCCATCGGCGACAAGTACATGGACGAAAACGAGAATGTGAAGCTGAGCTTCAACTTCGATTCCTCCGGCAAGCTGTATACCCAGATCACCGAGGGCGCTCCCTGCGACCTGTTTATCTCCGCAGCTCCCAAGCAGATGAACCAGCTGGACGGCACCCTGAAGGATGATGCCGACAAGAACCCCGACGGCCTGGACATGCTGGTTGCCGGCAGCCGCATCGACCTGCTGGAGAACAAGGTCGTTCTGGCTGTGGCCGAGGGCAACGACAAGGGCATCGACAGCTTCGATAAGCTCTCCGAGCTGCTGAAGAACGGCGACGTGACGCTGGCCATCGGTAACGAGGACGTGCCTGTGGGTCAGTACACCAAGAAGATCTTCACCTATTACGAGATCGACGAGGCTGCCATCGCGGCGAAGCTGACCTACGGCTCCAACGTGAAGGAAGTTACCACCGCCGTGTCTGAGGGTACCGTGGACTGCGGCATCATCTACGCCTCCGACGCTTACTCCGCCGGCCTGACCGTGGCCGCCGAGGCTACCGCCGATATGTGCGGCCAGGTCATCTATCCCGCCGCCGTGCTGAACACCTCCGCCCAGCAGGAGGCCGCCGCCGCGTTCCTGACCTATCTGCAGGGCGCCGAGGCTTCCGCTGAGTTCGAGAAGGTGCTGTTCACCCCGCTGAGCAAGTAATTTTATCCATTTCCCGTATCGGGCAGGGCGCGGAACGAGCCCTGCCCACATCCCGTTTTTCATGCGGAAAACCGCAGGAAGCAATTGTATCAGGAGGTTCCCAATGGATTGGTATCCCCTCTTAAACTCGCTGCGGATCGCCGCCATTTCGGCGGTGGTGGTGTTCTTCGCGGGCATCGCCGCGGCGTACTACATTGCCAAGCTCCCGCGTTTGGTCAAAGGTATTCTGGACGTGATCTTAACGCTGCCCCTTGTCCTGCCGCCTACGGTGGTGGGCTATCTGCTGCTGCGCGTACTGGGTCCCAAGCGGCTCATCGGCGCGTGGGTGCTGGAGACCTTCGGCATCCGGATGGTCATGACGTGGTGGTCGGCCATCTTTGCCACGGTGGTGGTGGTCTTCCCCCTGATGTACCGCACGGTGCGGGGGGCGTTCGAGGCTTTTGACGAGACGCTGGCCTATGCCGGACAGACCCTTGGCCTGTCCAACACCTACATCTTCTGGCATATCCGCATGCCCTACTGCCGTCAGGGCGTGCTGGCGGGTGCGGTGCTGGCCTTTGCCCGGGCGCTGGGTGAGTACGGCGCCACCTCCATGATCGCCGGCTATACCCCCGGCAAGACCGCCACCGTGTCCACCACCATCTATCAGCTCTGGCAGATCAACAACGATGCGCTGGCGCTGAAATGGGTGCTGGTGAACGTCGCCATCTCCGCTGTGATATTGCTGGTGGTGAACATGCTGGAGAAGAAAAACCTGCTGACGGCGGCGGGCAGGGGAAGGAGGCAGACCGCATGAGTCTCATGGTGGATATTGAAAAGAAGCTGGGCAGCTTCACCCTGCGCTCCCGGTTTGAGACGGACAAAGGCACCATGGCGCTGCTGGGCGCCTCCGGCTGCGGCAAGAGCGTGACCCTCAAGTGCATCGCCGGCATCATGACCCCGGATAAGGGGCGCATCATACTGGATGGCGAGACGTTGTTTGACAGCGAGAAGCGTATCGACCTGACGCCTCAGCAGCGGAAGGTGGGTTATCTCTTCCAGCAGTATGCCCTGTTTCCCAATATGACCGTGTCCCAGAATATCCAGTGCGGCATCCGTACAGGCAGCCGCGCGGAAAAACAGCGGCAGGCGGCGGAGCAGCTTCGGCGCTTCCGTCTGGAGGGTATGGAAAAGAAATACCCCGCCCAGCTCTCCGGCGGACAGCAGCAGCGTGTGGCGCTGGCGCGTATTCTGGCCTCGGAGCCGCGGGCGATCCTGCTGGATGAACCCTTCTCCGCGCTGGACAGCTTTCTCAAGTGGAATTTGGAGCTGGAGCTGTCGGATCTGCTGACGGATTTCGGCGGCCCGATCCTGTGGGTCAGTCATGATCTGGGAGAATGTTACCGCAATTGCAGCACCGTCTGCGTGATAGAGGACGGTGTGTCCGCCCCTGTGACGGATATGGAGACGCTGCTGCGCCGTCCCGCCACCCAGAGCGCGGCACGGCTCACCGGCTGCCGCAATTTCCTGCCTGCCCGCCGCTGCGCGGACGGCGTGTGGATCGACGGCTGGAATATCGTTCTTCCGCTGGACGCGGCAGGGGAGCAGGTCACGGTGGCTATTCCGGACGGCGCCGTTTCCGTGGCGGACGGGGCATATACCGCCTGTGTCAGCCGTGTGATCTCCGATTTGAACGGCGCGGTGGTGCTGCTTCGGCCAAAGGAGGCGCCGGACGCCCTGCCCCTGCGGGTGGTCGTTCCCGAGGGGGGTGCCTTTGCGGAGGGAAGCACCGTTGCGTTCGGCCTGCAGGCGGATAAATGCCTGTGCTATCTGTAAATATGCCGGTGAGGAGCCGCAAAATGCGGTTTGTCTCCATGAAAAGGCGGGCTGCGGCCATTCTTCTGGCTGCAGCCCGCTTTCTGCTGCGGGCTGCGTGTATCCGGAATACCGCCGCTGTTTTTTGCAAAAAATTTCACAAAGTATCCCCCCACCCGGCTTGTGAAGCACGTCTTTCGCCGGTATACTGTAAGCAGAAAATCAAGCTGCGGAGGGTACAGCCATGGCAGAACTGCTTCACTCCATCGGACAATACTGGACGCGCCGCGCGCCCTCTTATACGGATGTCATCAAGAAGAATCTGGCGGACGGCTGGGATCAGGTGTGGGCGGACGAGCTGATCTCCCACTTCCCTGATGGCGGCGACCGCCCGCTGCGGGTACTGGACATTGGCACCGGCCCGGGCTTCTATGCCATTATTTTAGCCCGCCGCGGCTACGAGGTAACTGCCGTAGACTACTCCGAGGGAATGCTGCGGGAGGCGCGGCGCAATGCCGGAGCGCTGGCGGAGAAGATCCGCTTTGCCCGCATGGACGCGCAGCATCTCGCCTTTGCCGACAGCAGCTTTGACGCCATCGTCACCCGTAACCTGACGTGGAACCTGCCGGATCCCGCCGGTGCCTACCGGGAGTGGATGCGGGTGCTGCGGCCGGGCGGCGCACTGGTGAACTTCGACGCCAACTGGTATGCCTATCTGTTTGATGAGAACAAACAGCAGGAATACCGCCGCGACCGCGCCAATACCCGCCGGGCAGGTGTGGAGGATCACGAGGCCTATGCCGAAAGCGACATGATGGAGGGCATCTCCCGTATGCTGCCCATGGGCCGCCTGCGCCGTCCCCAATGGGATCTGGACACTCTGAACGCGCTGGGCTTTTCCACTGTGAGCGCCGATGTTTCCGTGGGAAAGCGGCTGTGGAATCCGGAGGAGAAGATCAACTATGCCTCGACTCCCGGCTTTATGGTCTGGGCGACTAAATGAGGGGGAACACCATGAAAAAACGAGTTTTCGCGCTGCTGCTGGCGGCGCTGCTGGTGCTGAGCCTTTCCGCCTGCGGGAAAACTGGAAACGGCGATGAGGCTGACGGGGAAAAGATCCTGCGTCTGGCCGTCAGCTTTGCCTATCCCAGTCTGGACGCCCACAAGGAATACTACGGCTGGTATACCTCCAATTACGGCGTTACGGAGACCCTGTTCCGGATGGGGGATGACAGCTCCGTGCAGCCGCTGCTGGCGGAAAAGGCAGAAGCCGGCGGCGATGGCCTGACGTGGACGGTGACGCTGCGGGAGGGCATCTGCTTCTCCAACGGCGGCCCCGTCACCGCGGAAATAGTCGTGCGGAATTTGCGCCGGGCGGCGGAGGTCAACAGCCGCTTCGCCTATCTGTCCCAATACGTCATGACCGCCGTGGATGAAAAAACGCTGACCATCACCACGCCGGAGATCTATCCCACCATGCTCAACGAGCTGGCAAGTCCGGAGCTGGCCATCATGGATCTGGACGGCTCCGCCGATCTGGACAACGCCCCCGTGGCCACCGGCCCCTTTGTGATCCGGTCCTTTCAGCCGGAGGGGACCGTGGAGGTCGTCCGGAACGAACGCTACTGGGGCGGAGAGGTGAAGCTGGACGGCGCCGTCTTTTATTACATGCAGGAGGATGAGCCGAAGCTGATGGCCATGCAGAACGGCGAGATCGACGCCTATACCAGCGTGACCGCCGCCGCGCGGGAGATCTTCCGCGCCGACCCGGATACCTACCGGCTGACGGAGGTTCCCGCTACCCGCCTGCAGTTCTACATTCTCAACGAGAAGACCATGGATGACGCTGTCCGTGCCGCTGTGAACCTGACGGTGGACTGCGAAGCCATCGCGCAATATCTGGGAGGAACCGTCTCCCCTGCGGTGGGACCCTTTTCCACGGCCACGGCCTACGGCAAGGTGACGAAGCCTGCGCCAGACGTGGAAAAAGCCGGAATGCTGCTGGAGCAGGACGGCTATACCCGCAATGCAGACGGCCTTTATGAAAAGGACGGCCAGCCTCTGACGCTGACGGTGGCCTATTACGCCGCCCGCTCCCTTGACAGCATCGCCGTGCTGATGCAGGAGCAGCTGAAGAGGGCGGGGATCGCCGTGACGCTCAACTGTCAGGAGGATCCTGATGCCACCTATATTGCGAACCGGGATTTCGACATCGCTCTTTACTGCATGATCGCCGACAAGAACGGCGACCCCTACTATTTCATTGACAGTACCCTCCGTGACGGCGGCTACTTTGCCGTGGGAGGCTTTGACGACGACGCCTGCCAGCAGATGATCCGGCAGCTCCAATATGAGACGGACGAGACCCTTCGCGGGGAGCTGGCCAACCGGATCGTGCAGACGGCGATTGACGACAACGCCTTCGGCTATGTGGGGCTGTTCAATAAAACCACCGTCATGCGCAGGGGCGTCAGCAATATCTCGGAAAACTGTCCTTTTGACTTTTACTATATCAACGCCGCTACGGACATCGTGGCGTAACGATCCCACAGGCGATACAGGGTGGACGCCGCCTCTCCGGCGTCCACCCTGCGCTTGCGAAACGGGGGTGAGAGGATGAAACGAACCATCGGCAGAAGGCTGCTCCATCTGGCTGTGATCCTGCTGGGCGTCAGCTTTCTGACGTTCCTGCTGCTCTATATCGCCCCCGGTGACCCTGCCCGGAAAAAGCTGACGGCGCAGGGCATTGCCGTTTCGCAGGAGGTACTGGAGGTCACCCGGCAGGAGCTGGGGCTGGACAGACCTTTTCTGGAGCAGTACGGCGACTGGCTCGTTTCCGCCCTGCGGGGGGATCTGGGGGTGTCCTATAAGGATGGCATGGCCGTCAGGGAAAAGCTGACCGCCGCCATGGGCAATACCTTTGTGCTGACGGCAGCCAGTCTCACGCTGGCACTTCTTGCCGCATTACCGCTGGCGCTGTGGACAGCGGTGAAAAAGGGCGGCGCTGCCGACCGTGTGGTGCGGATCTTCAGCCTGATCGGCAACTCGCTGCCCAATTT
The DNA here is from genome assembly GCA_934569425.1 of uncultured Oscillospiraceae bacterium. GTDB lineage: Bacteria > Bacillota > Clostridia > Oscillospirales > Oscillospiraceae > Vescimonas. Next base: position 5,990 of record CAKTKM010000010.1, on the reverse strand, counting down.
CCTGCTGGCGGTGCTGCTGATGTATGTTTTCTGCATTCGCCTGAAGCTGCTGCCGGTCATTGCCGATGGCAGCGTCAGAGGTCTGCTGCTGCCCTGCCTTGCGTTGGCGATCCCTCTGTGCAGCCGGTTTGTCCGGCAGTTCCGGGCGGAAATACTGGAGCAATTGGGACAGGAATATGTGCTGGGCGCCCGGACGCGGGGCGTCAGGCGGCGGTACATCCTGCTGTATGACATTCTCCGCAACGCCGCCCCTGCTATTGTCACCGTTACGGCGCTGGCAGTCGGCACGCTGCTGGGCGGCAGCGTGGTCATTGAGACGCTTTTCGGCTGGCCGGGACTGGGCAGGCTTGCCATGGACGCCGTTGCGGATCGGGACTACCCGGTGATACAGGGTGTTGTCCTGTTTGCCGCGCTGGTCTATGTCCTTGTCAATCTTCTGGCGGATCTTCTCTGTGCATGGCTGGATCCCCGCGTCAGAGAGGGGGGGCGGCGGTGAACGGAAAGCGAAGAAAGCTGTATGTTCTGCTGGCGCTGGTGCTGGCGCTGGCGGCGTTCAGCCTGGCGGCACCATGGCTGATGCCCAACGATCCCACCGCCACCAGTGCCGCTCATTTGAACGAAGACCCCAGCGCACAGTTCCCGCTGGGAACCGACCGCTATGGCCGCTGCGTCTGCTCCCGCGTCATGATGGGCGCCCGCACGTCGGTCTTTTCCGCCGTGGCGCTGGTGGCCGTTACCTTTGCGGCGGGTACGGCGCTGGGAATGCTGGCGGGGTATTTCGGCGGCGCGGCAGACACGCTGGTGATGCGCCTTGCCGACATGATGCTGTCGTTTCCCCAGATGGTGCTGGCCGTCGCCGTGGCGGGAATTTTAGGCGGCGGCATCGGCAACGCCATGCTGGCGCTGGGCGTCAGCGCGTGGCCGCTGTACGCCCGCCTTGCGCGGGCGCAGGTGCTGCGGCTGAAGAATGCTCCTTATGTCTGTGCCGCCCGTCTCTGCGGCTGCGGAGACGGGGCAATCCTGCTGAAATACCTGCTGCCCAATCTGATCGGCCCGCTGGCCGTTACCGCCGCCACGCAGCTGGGCGTGATGCTGGTGGGCATCGCGGGTCTGTCCTTCCTGGGCATCGGCGTGCAGGAGCCATATGCCGAGTGGGGCAGTATGATCGCGCAGGGGCGCGCCTATCTCCAGCTGAACCCGTGGCCGGTGCTGGCGCCCGCCGCCGCCACAGTGATAACGGTGCTGCTGTTCAACCTGCTGGGCGAGTGCGTGCGGGACTGCGCGGCGGTGGAGGAACCCATATGACGGAATTGGCTCCGATCCTGACCGTGACCGGCCTTTGCGCCGGCTATCGCGGCCATACCATAGTGAAAGATGTCTCCCTGACCCTTCGCCCCGGCGAGATCCTGTGTGTGGCGGGGGAGAGCGGCAGCGGCAAAAGCACGCTGCTGAAAGCCCTGATGGGCGTGGATCCCGCCGTAGAGATCACCGCCGGATCGGTCACACTGGCAGGCTGTGCCCTGTCCGCGCTGTCCCGCACGGAACGGCAGCGGTTCTGCTGCGCCCGGATGGGCATGATCTTTCAGAACCCCGGCGCGTCCTTTGATCCCGTCCGGCGCTACGGCGTTCAGTGCAAAGAAGCGCTGAAAAGCCACGGAAAGTACGATCCTGCCCGCTTTTTCACCGAAGCATCGGCGGCGCTTGCCAAGCTGGAGCTGGACGAGCCGCGCCGGATCCTGAACAGCCGCCCCTATGAGCTCAGCGGCGGCATGAATCAGCGGCTGGCACTGGCGCTGGCGCTGCTGCTGGGGCAGCGGGTGCTGCTGGCGGACGAGCCTGTCAGCGCACTGGACGCCACAGTGCGGCTTCAGGTGGCGCGGGAGCTGAAAAAGCTCAGCTGTCAGGAGGGCGTGGCGCAGATCGTGGTGACGCACGATCTGGCGCTGGCGCAGTTTTTGTCTGATCGTGTGGCCATTCTTTATGATGGCCGCTTTGTGGAGCAGGGCGATACGCGGACGGTGCTGCGGGCGCCGGCGCACCCCTATACAAAGCGCCTGCTGCAGGCGGTTCCCCGCATGGAACACGGAGAAGGAGGCGGGCTGTGAGCATATTGGAAGTCAGGCACCTGACCAAACGTTACGGCGCGGTGCAGGCGCTGAAGGATGTGAGCTTTACGCTGGAGCGGGGCGAGATCTTAGGCGTGGTGGGAGAGAGCGGCTGCGGCAAGACCACGCTGCTGCGGCTCATCAGTGGGTTAGAGCCGGCGGATGACGGCCGGATATGGCTGCACGGCGCCGCCCTGCCCATCAAACGAAGCAAGACGGATTACCGGGCCGTGCAGTTGATCTTTCAGGATGCCGCCGGTTCCTTTCATCCCCGCCGCCGGATCGCCGATTCCATACAGGACAGCGTCCGCGGCCTGCTGGGGCGGGCGTGCCGCGCCGATATTCCCGCGCTGTGCGCCATGGTGGGACTGTCGCCTGAGCTGGCGCGCCGCTATCCCCGGGAGCTCAGCGGTGGACAGTGCCAGCGCTTTGCCATCGCCCGCGCCATGGCCGTCTCGCCGGATATTCTGCTGTGCGACGAGATTACCAGTGCGCTGGACGTGGTCTCTCAGGCACGGATCCTCACGTTGCTCCGCACACTCTGCCGCCAAAAGCAGATGTCCGCCGTGTTTGTTTCTCACGATCTGGCGGTGGCAGGCAGCCTTTGCGGCCGCCTGCTGGTGATGAAGGATGGCCGCGTGGTGGAGCAGGGGGAAGTGTCCGCCCTTCTGGGGGATCCGAAGGATCCGTATACCCGCCTGCTGCGGGATTCTGTCTTGGAACTGCGGCGGCTATAAAATGAGGTGTGAGTATGGAAAGCATCGAACAACGCGTACAAGCCTATTGGACAAAGCGGGCGCGGGATTTCGGAACCGTCCGCCGCAACGAATTGCATGATGCCGCCGTAGGGCGGCGCTGGCTGTCGGAGATGGCGCGGTACCTGCCGGGGGGAAGACCTCTTGACATTCTGGATGTGGGAACCGGGACCGGATATTTCGCCATTTTGCTGGCGGGGGAGGGACACCGCCTCACCGGCATCGATCTGACTCCCGCCATGATCGCCGAGGCGGAGGCCGCTGCCGCCGCCATGGGCGTATCTGCCCGCTTTGCGGTGATGGATGCCATGGAGACAACATTTCCAGACGACGTCTTTGACGCGGTCGTCACCCGCAATCTGACATGGACGCTGCCGGATACGGAGCGTGCCTACCGGGAGTGGCGGCGTCTGCTGCGTCCCGGCGGAGTGCTGCTGAATTTTGACGCCAACTACGGCAACAATGTCCGGCATCACCGGCAGAAAGAGTCCTATGTTCCCGCTACGGAGATCTACGGACACTGCGGCGTCACGCCGGAGTTGGAGCGGGAGAATGCCGCCATCACCCTTGCCATGCCCATCAGCGGCGAAACACGCCCCCAGTGGGACATGGCGCTGCTGCGGCGCTGCGGCTTCGGCGACTGCACCTTTGATGAGACCGTGGGCCGCCGTGTGCTGGGGGCTTTGGACCTCTCCGATGCGCCGTTGTTTCGGATCACGGCATATGCGGAATAAGAGGATCCCCGACAACTCTCGAAAAGAGAGCTGCCGGGGATCTTTTTATATTCAGTTGTTGTCGCTGCGGGTACCCCGCAGCAGCTCCTCCGGCGATACGCCGTACAGCTTGGCCAGCGCCAGCAGATTAGCGGTGCTGGGATCCGCTGCGCCGGTCTCCCATTTGCTGACGGCCTGACGGCTGACGCCCACGGCCTCCGCCACAAATTCCTGGGTCATGCGGCACCGCTCACGGTGTCCCTTCAGCGCCTTGGCCAGAGATTCCACCGCCGCCCGATTTTCCTGCCGTACCTCGCCGCTGCGCAGATACTTCCGCAGCGCACGGATCAGCAGAAGGAACAGATAGACGATGGCGCCCGCAACGGTCAGCGTCAGCACGCTCATCACCAGCGTAGTGACCATACTCATCTGCATAACGCCCACACCCCCGTCACCAGCAGCGCCATCACCGCTGCACCCAATAGCATCCGGCGTAAAGTAAATGTCATCATGGTTTTTGCTCCTTTGCATTTGATGGCGTTATTTTACGGAAAAAACCTCATTGCCGCCACCAACCATCGCGCAACTTCCGGTTGCGGCAAGGAGCTTTTGGGGCATTTATGCCGCTACCGCATTTCCAGCACCAGCTGCTCCAACAGTTCCAGCTGGTGACTGTTGAGCCGCTGCATTTTTTCGCATAGTTCCCGCAGCCGCACAGGGTCGGCAGTCTCCGTGCGGAAAAACTCCTCTGGCGTAATGCACAGATAATCGCAGATATAGAAAAACATACCCATGGAGGGAAGATTTACGCCATTTTCTATGTTGTTGATGTACCCGGCGCTCTGTCCCAGTGACAGGCTCATATCGCGGGCGGAAATATTTTTAGCCTGTCGCAGCGCCACCAGCCGCCGGGCAAATTGCTCCTTTTCCATGGCATACCTCCCATATTTTTTGATAATTGTACTATACAATGGAGGATATAATATCCGATTAAATCGAATATATTCTTGACATAACTATTTAAACTGGATATAATTGAAAATGTGGTTACAATCCGTAGATATAGGGGGCGTAAGTATGGGTTCGTCAACAATTTGTCTTTTTACGATACTGGGATTTGTTGTGCTGATAATTATTGTGGCAAACAGTGCCACCAACAGCCAAACGACCTATAAGAGCTTGGAGCAAAAAGAAGCAGAGGAGCGTGCACAAAAAGCATCGGAGGAGCAGGCGCGTCAAAACGCCGAACGGCAGCAGAAGATTGCACAGCAAAAAGAGCTGGAGGATCGCTACGCCGCCAGTCCGTTGACAGGGCAGATCATCTGCGCCATTTCCGACGGCACAGGCTGTAAACCGGAGATCATCGAGGTCTATGATGATCGTGTGACAGGCCGTACCAACGGGACGGTGCGGACGTTTGGCTTCTATGTCAACCGTGTGAAGATCTTTGACCGTGTATATGACAGCGCTGCGGGACATGCGGTTGAGGAAAAGACTTTGCTTCGCCCGCAGGTAGCCTTAGCTTCCGCCATAAACCGGAGGTTAGGGAATGAATACGAACTTTTTGATAAAGCGAAATGCAGTCGGGAGAGGTTTTTACACGCAGATGGCGAAGTTGGCTATCTTGATAGCTATACGTCTGATCATGTAAGACTTGTCCTCAAATCGAACGATTCGTTTTAAGAGCAAACAGAAACGCCATTGCGATCAGCAGCGATAGCTATATATTTTGAAAGGGAGGTGGAGGTATGGATCAGTGCGCGACGTGTCGCTTCTATCAGCCGGACGGAAGCGGAAAGGGGTATTGCAGCTATTGGGAAAAGGCAGTAAACCACAGCGGAAAATGCAGGGAATATCAGGAGCAGTAAAGGAGGAAAAACATGAGAACAAGCTGGTTTTCTTATATGAGGCGCATGTCTTCCGACATGTTCAAATGCAGCGGCTGCGGACGGGTCGTGCGTATGCGGGTATTGGGCGACACCTGCACATGCAGGGAATGCGGCGCTGTGATGCATCGTATGTAAGCGGTTCCTCTGCAGGGATATACTGAATAAGGCAAAAGGTGCGTCTGCCGTAAATACGGCAGACGCACCCTTTTTGTTCAAATTCCCTTACAGCTTTGTCACCATCGGGATCACCATGGGATTGCGCTTGGTGTGCTTATACAGGTAACTGCTCACGGCGGATTTCACGGTGCGGCATACCTCGCCGTCGTCCTTGCGCCGCCGCGCCGCCATGCCGTCCACGGCCTTGGTGGCGACCTTCCGCATCTCCTGCAGCAGCTCCTCGGATTCCTTTACATACACAAAGCCGCGGGTCACGATCTCCGGCTCGCACAGCAGCTGGTGGTCGTGGCTGGACATGGACAGAACCACCACCACCATACCGTCCTCGGCAAGGATCTTCCGGTCGTTCAG
>CAKTKM010000009.1 GCA_934569425.1 uncultured Oscillospiraceae bacterium | reverse complement strand
GAATGGGGTTCAAGAGGCCTCGAGTTCGAATCTCGACACTCGGACCAAAAAAGTTCCGAAATCTATGGATTTCGGAACTTTTTCATTTTGTGTTTACAGCTTGAGATCCACCGAAAATCTAACGTGCGGCTAACAGTGCAGTCGCTCATGGCAGCAGAAAAAAGGCTGCGCGTTTTTTGCACTATGGATCGGTAGTGCGGAACAACTGATATAATTGAAAAAAGCCATACGCAGGAGCGCTCTTGCAGGCATGCGTATGGCTAAATTTATACCTGTCTGTTACATAGCCTCGTATTTTATACTTGGCGCAAAGGCGGCACGCACGGGACAGCTGGCCTGCCAAGGCGTTTTTCTGCATGCCATTTTGAAATGCCGTTTATGGCTTTATGAGGATCGACATCATGAAATAAAGTGTTTGACTTTACTGCAATCATCTGGACATCAATCTGCGAAATAACGGCATCGATGGGCAGAACCATGATGAAAAAACGAAATAAAGTCGGAATAATACAAGAGTGGTAGCATTTGTCTATTGTTCCTGCATCTCCTTTATATTATTATTGAATAAAAAAGAGGAAATGCAGCGGCGCTATTGTTGCAAAACAACCAAAAACCTGCCAAAAGCCAAGGCCGCTTCAATTCCAATCCGGAGTAGGATGGTTTTTCTTCTTGGCATATTCAGTGGGAGCCATGCCGCTGATTTTTTTGAAAAGCTTTGAAAAATAGGCCACGTCTTCTATGCCGACGGCCTGCGCGGCGCTGCTTATGGTGGAGCCAGATTCGATCAGCCGCTGCGCCTGTGCAATCCGGATGGACAAAAGATAATCATGGATCGGCTGGCCGATCTGCGCTTTGAATTTTCTGTTGAGATAGTCATAGTTCAGCTTAAACAGGGATTCGATGGTCTGGCTGGTGATGGGATGGGCATAGTTGTCGTTGAGATACAATTGAAGCCTGTGAACCAGAATGTGGATCCTAGGCGAATTCGGATTTGTGCATTCGTTGGCATAATCCCGACAGAACATGATGAGTATCTCGGCCAAGCGGAGGCTTGCAAATTTGCGGCGCCCCTCCAAGCCCTCGAAAAAGACCCTGTCGACCTTTGCGAGAGACTGAAAGTATTCATAGGAAACGCCCAGCTTGCAGTGCTTGGGGAAAAAGAGATCCTTGGAGTCGCTCTCCCGATACTCCCACATGGAGGCCCAGTTGGCGTTGAGCAGATCCGAGCGCAGCGCCTGGATCCGGCCTAAAAGATCTGCACTGGACAACAGGCAATCCAGCCTCTCCGAGCAGGAAAAGTGGATGTAGTAATACGATACCACAGCCGACTGGAACCCGACGTGGAGCTTATTCGGCTCCAGCAGGAGCGCTTCGTTTTTCCTGACGTGGTATGGGACGCCGTCTTCCTCTATATACAAATCTCCCGACTCAACAAAATAAAGGATGTACTCGTCTATTCTGCGGGGGAAGTGCTTCCATTTGCAGTTATATTTGACGTGACCTAAAGTCCTGACGAAAAAGTTGGCGTTTACAGGCAGCTTAATGATGGGCTGGAGCTTGTCACGACTGGCATCCATAGTTACCCCTCCTTTTCAGGTTATTTGAAATACTACCATAAATGAAATGCAATAGCAAGGAAGTGAGAGAATTGAAAAGGGAAAAAGCGAACAGGCTGCGTGCGGCGGCTGTATTTGCGCTGATCCTGTGTGCAGTACTGTGCGGCTGTCAGCCGAAAGAAGAAAAAAATCCGGCGGAAGTGGTGGTGACGCAAATGCGAAGTGGTTTGATCAAGGACATTTATGTGAATAAGGCGAGATTTGCGCCCGACGAGAAAGCCCTGTTGACGGTGGAGATCCTGGGGGAAGAAAATGCGGATCTGGAGCTGAATGTGAGGGTGCGCCGGCTGACAACGACTGTGTTCGAAAAAACGCAGCCTGTCTCGATAAAGGCGGGGGAGAAGCTGGACGCAGCGGTGGAACTGGAACTGCCCGAGGAGGATTTCCAAGGCTACAGCGTGGAAGCCTATCTGCTCAAAGACGGCAAGCCGGTGGACTGGGAAATGACGGCGGCGGAAGTGGCGTCCGACTGGTCACGCTTTCCGCGGTATGGCTACTTGACCAAGTACGGCTACCAGAGCGATGAAAAGATCCAACAGACCCTTGACCGGCTCAATAAATATCACATCACCGGTCTGTTTTATTACGATGTGCTGGACAGCCACCAAAAGCCGCTGGCCGGCACGGTGGAGTCGCCGGATTCTGGCTGGAAAACGCTTTCCTCCAGCTATGCCGACAGGGAGACTGTTTCCAAGCTGATAGATTACGGCCACGAGTACAATATGAATTCGTACATCTACAACCTGATTTTCGGCGCCTATGATAACTTCCGAGATTACGGCATCAGCGAGGAGTGGGGCGTGTTCAAGGACAGAAATCACCAAAATCAGGATTACCATGGCGATTTCATAGACGCATGGGAAACGCAAAGGCTCTACTTGTTTAATCCGGCCAATCGGAACTGGCAGGACTACTACCTGCAGGCGACAAAGGATGTTCTGTCCGTTTACAAATACGATGGGCTGCAGATAGACTCCTTGGGCGAACGGGGCACGCTGTATGACTATAACGGCAATGAGATCGACTTCAAGAGCACCTACAGCTCGCTGCTGACCAGACTGAGAAATGAACTGAACACCCGCGTGATCTTTAATGCCGTATCGGGATACGGTCAGAAGGAGGTCATGCGGGAGGTGGACTACGACATCGTATACGAGGAGATCTGGCCCAGTGACGCACGGAGCTACGACGCCCTGAAAGCGAGGGTGGAGTCTATTCTGGAGGAAAAGGATCCCCAAAAGGGCGCTGTCATTGCCGCGTACATGAACTATGAAAAGAAATCCGGAGCGTTCAATACCGCTGGCGTGCTACTCACCAACGCAACGCTCATGGCCTCGGGAGCCTCTCATTTGGAGATCGGCGACACGGGGATGCTCCGCTCGGAATACTACCCGGGGAAAACGCTGCGCATCAATGAAGAACTGGAGGCGGCGCTGAGAAACTACTATTCATTCATGGTGGCATACGAGAACTATCTCCGCGATCCGTCCCTGAAAGCCGTCAACGCAAAGACATATATAAACGAGGAAGCCTGTGCCAAGGGGTCGACCGTTGGGAAGATATGGAGCTTTTCAAAGGAAAATCAGGCCGGAGACCAAATGCTCCATTTTATCAATCTCGTCGGGGTCAACTCCAACGAGTGGGTGGATAAGTACGGCAAGCAAACGGCGCCCGAAAAGCAAACGAACCTGCGCGTTGAGCACTATGTCAGTAAGGCGCCTGCCCATGTGTATCTAGCCTCGCCGGACAGCGCCGAGGGCATAATGACGGAGCTGCCGTTTGAGGTCAGGGAGGAGCAGGGCGAAACATGCATCAGCTTTGAGATGCCGTCGCTGGCCTACTGGAATATGGTCGTTTTGAAGTATGCTTAATAAAGAGGAGGAGATTTGAAAATGGCAAAGAAAACATTGGCGCTTCTGGCTGCGCTGCTGATGGTGCTGTCGCTTCTTACGGGGTGCAATAAAAAGCCCCAGAACTCGGGGACGGACGGAACCGTGGCCGGCATTGATCTGTCCGACCCCCGCTATAAGACCTCGGGTAAGGTCGTGGTGGCCACCAACGCAGGCCGGACAACGGACACATACACCCTGCTGCAGAACTTCAATAAATATTATCCCAATATTGAAATTGAAATGGTGTATTACGAAACGACTACCTCGGAGTATCTGACTGCCCAGTCTGCCACCGGCAATATGCCCGACGTTATCATGGACGACGCCGACGAGGTGTACTACTATGTTTCCCAGGGCTGGGTCTACCCGCTGGACGAGTTCGTCAAGGAGGACAATGACTTTGAATATGTCCCCAAGAGCATTCTGGATTCGTACACCTATCTGGATTCTCTGTATGCCCTGCCTATGCAGGTGCATTTCAACACGATCCTTATCAACCGCGACCTTCTGAATGAACTGAACATGGACATGCCCTCGCTGGACTGGACTACGGACAACTACCGTGACTTCCTCAAGGCCGGCACCAACGCCAAGTATTCAGGCACGGAGATCCTGTGGGGCGTTGATGAACTTATAGCAGGCTCCATGGGGCAGTACGGCTACTACGGCTTCGATCTGGACACAAAGACCTTCCACATGGCCGACAGCTGGGTGGACGCCGTGAATCTGATGGTGGAGCTTCGCTCCTACCCGGGGCTGGAGGCCTGGTCCCTGCGCAACACCAGCACCGACGTTGAAAACAGCGACTACGCTGCAAAATTCGGCAACTCCGACCTCTCGGATAATCACATGGCCTTCAAAATGGGCAAGATCCTCTCCGATCCCCGCGGCACCTGGGATATGAACTGGCTGAGCACGGATCTGAGCTTTGACTGGATCCTGTGGCCGTGGCCTTCCGACACAACGGTGAACGGCGAGGGCGCAAGCCTGCCTATGCATGTTGACAGCTCCCTCGTCATGGCCTCTGCGCAGGATCCCGAGGCAGCGTTTGAGTTCGTTCGCTATGTGACCTATAGCCAGGAGGGCAATCTGGAGCGCATCGCCCAGTATGAGACCGGCGACACGGATGACTATACCCTGAACAACCACTATTATATCCCCGCCACGAACCATCCCAATATTGCGCAGCGCTGGAAGGCGCTGGAGTGCGTGGACGAAGGCGTTACGTTTATGTATGACAACATGAAGTCCTCCTTCCGAGCCGATCTTTCCAAGATCGTGCCGGGCTGGGCGCAGGTGAATAATGAGTATTTGAGCCCTCGGGGCAATGAGGTGCGGGACTTCATTGCTGACGCGGCCTCCGTCGCCGCGGAGCTTGATAAGCTGGCCACCAACGCCATTCAGGATTATTGGAGCGACTTTGAGAAGAAGGTGGCTGCCGTTCAGGAGCAGTTTAAGGGCTGATTTATCTTGGCAAAAGCAAACACATATGTCCGCGTGTTAGGCGGATGTTTCGGCGCTGACATTTGTTTTCATATTATTGAATAATATAATGGGAGGAAGCAGGAAAATGACCAGGATAAGCAAAAAATTCAGGAGATTCACAGCGTGCCTACTGGCGGCGGTGATGGTGCTGTGCATTGCTCCGACGATCTCGGCAGATACCGGCGCCGGCAGCGGCTCGGGCGCTGCCATCACGAACGTGTACGACAAGAGCAAGGCGTACGGCGGCTTTCTGGACGGCTCCGGCAACGGCGTATTCCATCTGGGGCATTACACCTCGGATTTTATTGCCGTGTCCGCCGGTGACGTGGTCCGCATGGCGCCCAGCGTGAGCGGGCAGGGGTATTACCTGATGACCTTTGACACGAACAAGGCCGTGCTGGAAATGGTCGGCGGGGGAGGCGTGACCGCGGAGCTGGCCCTGAGCGACGGAATATTCGTGTATGCCTACACGGTCCCCGCAGGCGTTTCCTATGTGCGTGTGGTCAACAGCTCGTTCTATAATGACAAGTTTGTTGTCACCGTCAATCAGACGCTCAGCGAGAAGGCTCTGGCCGGCTACTTTGCCTCCGTCGACCCCATCGTGAATCTTTATAAAAAAGATAAGGCGCAAAACGGATATTTGAACCCCGACGGCTCTTTCGTCGATTATGCGGAGCATTACACCTCTGATTACATCGCCGTTTCCGCCGGCGAAACGATCTACATGGCGCCCCACACGGCACAGGGATACTACCTGCTGGCCTTTGACGCAGACAAGAACGCAGTGGCGCAGGTGGATGCCGCCGGCGTTTCTCTGGTGGAAACTATGAGCGACGGCACCTTCATCTATGCCTATTCCGTTCCGGCGGGCGTCAGCTACATTCGGGTGACGAACCGTGCGGCCCACCATGATAAATTTGTCATCACGGCCAATCAGCCCCTTACGGAAGCGGTGCTGAGCGACTATTATAAAACCGAGAACAAGCTCGTGAACCGCTTCAATAAGACCAGAGCGGTCAACGCCTTTCTCAACGGCGACGGCAGCGAGAATTACTCCTTCGACGGCCACTATACCTCCAGCTTTATCACCGTTCGACCCGGCGACGTGCTCTATATGGCGCCCTGTGTGGATCAGGGGTATTTTATGATGACCTTTGACGGCACCAAGACGCCCATGCAGATGGTGGTCAAGGATGGACTGACATTGGTGGAGACCATGAGCGACGGCACGGCGGTGTATGCCTACACCATCCCCGACGGGGTGTTCTATATCCGCATTGTGGACACGGCGGCCTATAATGATAAATTCGTGGCCACCATCAACCAGCCCCTGAGCGTGGAGATCCTCTCGCAGTATTACTATGGCGACACAGCCTCCATTAAAAACCTGTATGACAAGGATAAGGCAGTGAATGCGTTTCTGGATGCTGACGGCAGCGAAAACTATTCCTGGAACGGCCACTATACCTCGGAATATATCGCCGTGAAGTCCGGCGATGTGCTCTACATGGCGCCCTGTGTGGATCAGGGGTATTTTATGATGACCTTTGACGGTGCCAAGACGCCGATGCAGATGGTGGTCAAAGACGGGCTTACACTGGTGGAGACCATGAGCGACGGCACAGCGGTGTATGCCTATGCGGTGCCCGACGGCGTTTCCTATGTCCGCGTAGTCAATACCGCCGCCTATAACGACAAATTTGTGATCACCATCAACGAGAGCCTTTCCGAAAAAGTGCTGACGGAGTACTGGGCGTCAAAGGACGACGGCGATGCGTCTGCGCTGGTGAATCTCTATGAAAAAACCACGGCATTCAATGGCTTTATTGATGCCGAGGGCAACAAGGTGAACTACGCCAACCACTATACTTCCGATTTTATCGAGGTTGCTGCCGGCGACGTGCTCTACATGGCTCCGTGTCCGGCGCAGGGGTACTATCTGGCGACCTATAAGGGCGGCGCCTTTGCGGGTCTGGTGGACGCAAGCAATGCGGCGCTGAAAAAAGTGGGCGATTTTACCGGCGGGACAAGCATTTATGCCTACACCGTCCCCGAAGGGGTCACCTCCGTTCGTGTTTCCAACACCGCAGCCTATAATGACAGATTTATGATAACAAGGAATCAAAAGCTCACAACGAAGAATTTCGCAGCCTACTGGGCGGCCATGGATGCGCAGAAGCCGGATATGTCCGGCTCCGTGCTGTGGGAAAAGGCTGTGCTGTTCAGCGGCGACTCCATCAGCTACGGCGCGGGCGACAGCATCGGCGGCCGTGCCTGGGGTGGCAGGATCGGCGACCTGTACAGCATGGACTGGATCAACGCCTCTATTTCCGGCGCCTCTGTGTCCACGGCTCGCGGCGCAAACCGCATGATAAACCAGCTGGCCAGACACACCAACAAGACCTTCGACTATGTGATCCTGCACGGCGGCACCAATGACGCCTGGGAGAAGACGCCCATTGGGAAAATGAGCGACTCCTTTGATCTGAAGAGCTTTGACAACAAGACCTTTGCCGGCGGACTGGAGGAGCTGCTTTACTATGCGCACCAGTACTACCGCAGCGCAAAGTTCGGCTACATTATCAACTTCCGCTTCAATGATGACCTCACCATCGGCTATCTCAACAATATGAAAGAGTATGTCGATATGACGAAGAAGATCTGCGACAAGTGGGGCGTGCCCTATCTGGATCTGTATAGCAATGAGGAGCTTTCCGCCAAGCTGAAGCTGAACACGCCCGATCACACGGATCTGGTTCCGGACAATATCCACCCCAACCACCTGGGCTATGAGATTATCACGCCCTATGTGGCGGCGTGGATGGAAACGGTTGTGGCTGCCCAGGCGGAGAAAGAGAATCCCACGCCCGAGCCTATGCCTTATGTCATTATCGAGGCGGAAAGCGGCCGATTCACACCTGAGGACAAGGTGGAAAAGTATACCCCGTATACGGACTGCGTTGTGGTGTCCGGCTTCCAGAACATGAAGGCGACGTATACCTTGGGGCAGGATTTTGAGGAGGGCAGATACCGCCTCAGCGCATACTATGTCAGCGCCGTACAGGACTGCGTACTGAACGTAACCGTCAATGGCAAGACTACCGCCATCAAGATCCGTCCCACAAGCAATGACTGGGATTGGTCCATGGCTGTGCTGGGTGACTTGCTGGCGGCCGAGCTGAAGGCCGGCGATGTCATTGAGCTTGAGACTACAGGCAGCATGCCCTGGATCCAGATCGACTACCTGCGCCTGACCCGTATGCGGGACGGCGAGGAATTCGATACTACAGGCGATGGGGACAATACGGGCGACGAGGACACCAAGCCTGTCAGAAACGCCGTGAAGATCGAAGCCGAATCCGGCGTATTCACGCCCGCCGACAAGAAGGAGATGGGCACTAGCGGACAGGGGAATACCTGGATCTCCGGCTTCCAGAATATGACGGCCTCTTATAAGCTCGGGGCAGACTTTATCGCCGGCGAATACCGCCTGAATGCGCTGTATGTCACGCCCGTTGACGACTGCAAGCTGGCGATCACGGTGAACGGCGTGACAAAGGCGGTCAGCATCGCACCCTCCGACAATGCGGATGCATGGGACTGGAACAAGGCGAAGTATAGGACGCTGACGATCCTGAATCTTAAGCCAGGCGATACCATCGAGATCAAGGCCACCGGCACAAAGCCGTGGATCCAGATCGACTATTTCCAGCTGGTACCCACCGACATGAATGACCCCATCCCCGGCACGGGTGACACGCTCCCGCTGAAGGCGCTGCTTGCGGCGCTTGCGGCGTCTGCTGTGGGCGCAGCGGTGATTTTCAGCAGGCGCAAGAGATTTCTATAAGGGACAGACCATTTTCCTGCGTGAATAGGCAGTATGCATTTCCCTGCCGGCGTGCCGGCGGGGAAATGCAAAAAGTGGGCGGATAGGATGGTTTTGAATTAGGAACACGCACCACCGACAACCTTTTATGGATCGGCAGGGAAATAATTATGCGAAAGGAAAAATTATGGCTAAGATGACTCGAAAATGCGTCTTGTGCGTGATAATTGGAGCGCTGCTTTTCTCTATATTTGCCTGTAACGCGGCGGCAGCGGCAGAAAAAGGCGTTGACTATTTTATCTATCAGGCGGAAGACTATTACAGCGGCACCATTACCGAGGGCGTGGCCGCTGACCTGCAGCCGGAAGAAACCCTGTCTTTCCGGCTCGGGAAGGACGCTCAGTTTAAGGCCGGCACATATTTGTTGACCGTCTATTCCTGCGGCAACCGTGAGAGCTTTGACGTGCTCGTGAACGGAACAAAAGTGGGCACCATCAGCCGGACAGGCACCGGATTCGGACAGGATCAGATGACCTATGACAAGCTGCAGACCGAGATAAAGCTCAAGCCAGAGGATACGCTTTCTCTGGTGGCTCCCAGCGGCTCTTACTGGGGCTGGGTGGACTTTATCGTTCTGGATGTGTGCGGCGGCTCCAATACCGGAGGCGGCTCCGCAGCTACTCCCGCGGAAACACCGGCACAGGAACCCACGCCGGCCGAGGAGCCGAAGCCGGAGGGCGACAGCACGGAGAGCGGGGAGGGATACATTCTCTACCAGACGGAGTTCTTTTATGACAAGATCACACAGGGGTATTTTGCTGATCTGCAGCCGAAAACGACCGTGGAGATCCCGCTGAACAGCTATCCGGACTTCAAAGACGGGTGGTATACCATCACCATCAGATCCTGCGGCTCCCGTGAAACGACTTTCTTGCGGATAAACGGAACCGTGATCGGCTCTGTTTCCCGCAAGGCCACGGAGTTCGGCGACGATAAAATGACGGAAGACAAATACAATAAAAAAGTCGAGCTGAAGGCCGGCGACACCCTCACCCTTGCGGCGCCGGATGACGGTACCTATGGCTGGGTTGACTGGGTGCGGCTGAATGAGGTGGATCTTCCGGCCGGTGCAGCCGAAAACACGGGAACGCAGCACACGGAGCAGGCCAAGACCGGCTGGGTCGTTTGGCTGATCGTTGGCGTGGCGGCTGCTGCGGCAGGTGCCTTCGTGGTCGTGAAAAGAAAGAAAAAGAGCTGAACGACTGGCCGGATCCTCACAAAAAAGCCAAGACCGGAGCGAGAGCGGCCGAGTGAAACGAACAGGAGCGGGAAGGGACACCATGAGCAGAAAGAAAACCAGTATTCTAAGCTTAATAGGGATCGCAGGGCTATTGGCGGCGCTGTGTGTTTTGTTCGGCCGTGTTTCGCCGGACGGATTGGCAGACCGATCTTCCCGTTCGCAGCCGCAAAAAGCCGCCCTACTCTGGAGCGGCCGGCAGGGTCTGTCCGCGATCTGGGAGGATGAAAACGGTTTTCAGGTAAGCGAAGACCGGACGCTGACGGTGGAGTATGATGCAGAGACTGCCGGAACGTATGAAATATGGCTGAACTATAAAGCTGAGGAAGCTCTCTATGCGGATCTGAGCTGGGAGCTTTCTGTCGGCAGCCAGAGCATTTCTGCCTCCAGCGTTCTGGCCTGGGAGCAGGGCGATGGGGAGCGGCCGCTGGATCGGTACGGCGATGAGCTGAATACGCAGCCCACGGTGTCGCAGTTTCCCCTGCTTGCGGTGCTCCAGCAGCCGGATGACGTCAGCAAGGGCAATCTGAAGGTTTCTCTGCCGGAGGGGCATAACCGGATCAGCGTGGCCTGCAGCGCAGCTGTAAGAGTTTTTGGCGTGTATATTGCGGCCGGAGAGGGGGAGTCCGCTCTGCCGAAAAGCGGCGAGCCGCAGAGCGGCAGCCAGATAATTTCCGTGGAGGCTGAAAACTTTGTTATGAAGTCAGACTCCTACATCCGCGGCAAAAACGTCAAGAATCCCGCGCTTTCGCCGTATGATACCTATCAGGAGAAGATCAATGTTATAGACGCAGCCTCCTGGAGCAAAGTCGGCCAGAAGATCCTGTGGATGGCAGATGTGGAGCAGGCCGGATGGTACCGCATCGGATTCCGCTACAGCCAGTATTCCGACAATGACAAATGCAGCTATCGCCGCCTGTGGATCGACGGCGAAAGCGTCACTGCAGACGCCGTGGCCTTTCCGAGCACGGGAATGAACAGCTATAGGAATCTTACCGTGGCGGAGGACGGAAAAGACGTGTGGGTGTATCTCGGAGCGGGCGAGCACACCATTGCCATGCAGGCCACTATGGATCCGCTGCTGGCGGTCTATTCCAAACTGGTAGAAGTGATGAACGGCATAAGCGATGTGTCCATGGATCTTCGCAAGCTGACAGCCGGCAGTCAGGATCCCAACAGAACATGGGACATGGAGCAGTATTTGCCGGATGTTCCGGCTAAGCTGACGGCTTATAAGAAGCAGATCGAGGGCATTTACGGTGAGCTTTGGGCGATAGGAAATGCAGAGCCTTCCTACGCCGGCCGGCTGAACTATGCTGTCCGGCAGCTGGAGAACCTGCTGAAGGACGAGCGCCTTATTCCCAATAAGGCCGGCATGCTCAGCGAGGGCGACGGCTCCGTCAACAGCGCTCTGGGCGAGGTTCTGGAGAAACTGGTCTATACGCCCCTCAGTCTAGATCGCATTTACTTTTACCAAAATACTGACCTTCCTGCGGCGTCCTGCAATATGCTGGTGCATGCGGTGGAGGGCGTGAAGCGCCTTGCCGAGACCTATCTGCCCGATGCCGGCGGTGCGGATTATACCGCAGTTGGCGGCGACACGGAGGAACTGCAGGTTTGGGTGAATATGCCTATTTCCTACACGGAAATACTCCAGGCCATGATAGACGAGCAGTACAACCAGACCCACGGCACGGCAATATCTCTGGCGCTGATGCCCAATGAGCAGAAGCTGATCCTGGCCAACGCCACGGGGAAAAATCCGGATGTGGTGATCGGGGTCAATTTCTACACGCCCTATGAACTGGCCATCCGCGGCGCCGCAAAAAATCTGCTGGAATACGAGGATTTTGCCTCCTATTACAGCGAGCAGTACAACATTGCCGGACTGGTGCCTCTGGCCTATGACGGGGGCATATATGGCGCAGTAGACAGTCTGAACTATCAGATCCTGTTTTATCGCAAGGATATTCTGGAGGATCTGGGGCTTGACGTGCCGGAAACGTGGGAGAATGTGGAAAACATGATGCCGGTTCTGCTGCGCTACTCCATGAATGTCTGCACCTCCCTTGCAACGGGCGGGAGCTTTAAGACCTTTAACGCAACGGGGCCGTTCCTGTATCAAAACGGCGCTGCCTTCTATGCACCGGACGGCGGAAGCGTGGCGTTCAATAATGAGGCCGGCAAGGCAGCCTTTCAGCAGATGACGGATCTATACAAGGTGTACTCCCTGTCCGAAAGCGTTGCCAACTTCTTCAATAGCTTTCGCTACGGTGAAACACCGCTGGGTGTGGGCAATTTTTCAACCTATGTGCAGCTGCTGACCGCTGCGCCGGAGCTGAGCGGAAAGTGGGGCATAGCGTTAGTCCCCGGGCAGCGGCAAAGCGACGGCTCCGTTGCCTACTACCAAGCTGCCGACAGCACGGCCTCCATGATCTCAAACAATACGGACAAGCCCGATGAAGCTTGGGAATTTTTGAAATGGTGGCTGGCCGGCGAAACGCAGACGGAATTTTCCAATCGTCTGGAAAGTGCATACGGCGCCGGCTACAGATGGAATACGGCCAATTTGAAAGCGTTTGAAAGCCTTCCGTATCCCAAAGGGGACAGGGAGGTGATCCTGCGGCAGCTGTCCTATCAAAAGGAAACCGGTCGGCATCCCGCAGGCTACATGGTGGAGCGTGAGGTAAGCAACACGTGGAATCAGGTGGTGGTGAACGGAAAGGGACTCACGGAGAGCATTGACCGCGCCGTGATCGCCTCCGATCGGGAGATCATCCGCAAGCTGCAGGAATTTAACTTCATGGATGAAGACGGAAATATGATAAAGCCCTACACTACGGAGGAGATAGCCTCGTGGATGGGGCAGGAAAAGGGAGGCGCGTCAGATGAAAAAGCTCCGTGAATGGGCCAACAGACATTCCAACGCCGTTATGCTGGCGCCATATGTTTTTCTATTCACCACCTTCATCCTGATCCCCGTAATCGTGTCCATCGGCCTGTCTTTTACTTATTTCAATACCATCGGAGCGCCGGAATTCACCGGACTGAAGAATTACATATACCTGCTCACCAACGACAGCGTTTTCATGCAGAAGGTTTTGCCCAACACGCTGATATATGCGATTTGCGTGGGGGCGGGCGGGTATTTTCTGAGCTTCATTCTGGCGTGGAGTCTGGCGCAGCTGACGAAAGTCCCCAGAACGATCCTGGCCATCGTGCTGTACTCTCCGTCCCTCACGGGCGGCGTTCTGCTCAGCACTGTGTGGGGCGTGGTTTTCAGCGGGGACGCCAATGGCTATCTGAACGCCCTGCTGACCCGCCTGGGGTGGATCGAGCAGCCGATCCTGTGGCTTCAGTCCGAGGAGTATCTGCTGCCGATCATGATCCTTGTTTCCCTGTGGAGCAGCCTTGGCATAGGCTTTCTGGCTATGCTGGCGGGCATTTTGAATGTGAATTCGGAAATATATGAGGCGGCGCGGATGGACGGCGTGCGCAACCGTTTCCAGGAAATCATTTATATCACGATCCCCAGCGTGAAGCCGCAGATGCTGTTTGGCGCGGTGATGGCCATCGTGGGCACCTTCACCTCCAGCGGTGTGGGGACTATCCTCAGCGGCGCCAACCCTACGCCGGGATACTCGGGGCAGCTGATCGTGAACCACATGGAGGATTTTGCATTCATCCGGTATGAAATGGGGTATGCCTCCGCCATTGCGGTGGTTCTGCTGATCCTCATTAAGCTGTGCTCTGACCTGGTGAATCGTCTGCTTGCGGAAAAGGAGTGAGGATATGAAGAAATACAAAGCAAAGCATAAGACCCGCGGAAAGATCTGGGGCAGCGGCATCAACCCCAAATACTTTCACGCGAGCCAGCTTAAATTCTATGCATATCTTATTCCCATCGCCATTGTGATGCTGCTGCCGATCCTGTATATCGTCATGACGGCGTTCAAGCCGACCGGTGAGCTGTTTGCCTATCCGCCCCGTTTTTTCGTCCGCCATCCCACGCTGGATAATTTTGTAAATCTGTTTCAGGTGGCATCGGATTCCTCGGTGCCGGCGTCGAGGTATCTGATTAACAGCATCGTGGCCACCGCGGTGGTCGTGCTGGCAACGCTTTATTTGACGGCGGGAACGGCCTTTGTGCTGTCCAAAAGGAATTTTCGGGGCAAGAAGACCCTGCTGGAGATCAACAACATGGCCTTGATGTTCGTGCCTATCGCGGTGGCCATCCCCAGATATTTCATCATTGTGCTTTTCGGACTGAAAAACAGCTTCTGGGCCAATGTCATTCCGCTTCTGGCCATGCCGGTGGGTATTTTCCTGGTCAAGCAGTTTGTCGACCAGCTGCCCAATTCTCTGGTGGAGGCGGCCTATATTGACGGCGCATCAAATTTCAAGATCCTCTTCAAGATCATCATCCCCCTCATCAGACCTGCCTTGGCGACCGTTGCCATCCTTGCGTTTCAGTCGGCTTGGACGGCCACGGAGGCGTCGGTGCAGTATATTGAGAGCAACAACCTGAAGACCTTCGCCTATTATGTTTCCACCCTGTCAAATGCGTCCGGAAATGCCGTGGCCGGAGCGGGCATATCGGCGGCAGGATCGCTGCTGATATTCGTGCCCAATCTGGTGCTGTTTATCATCATGCAGTCAAAGGTCATGGACACCATGGTCCACTCCGGCATCAAATAGGGGGCACTATGAAAAGGATCGTTACATTTCTTCTCCTGTGCTTTCTCCTGCTGCAGCCGACGGCGGTGTATGCCGCGGAAAGCACCACGTACACCTACACGACCTCTGTGGACGGAGAGTGGATCCGGACGCAGGACGCCTATCTTCCGGGGGAGGTCTTGTTTCGCAACGAGGATCTGCTGCAGCCCGAGGATATTTTCATTCGGGAAGGGCAGCTGTACCTTCTGGATACGGGCAATAAGCGTGTGGGACGCTATGATCTGGCCGAAAAGACCTTGGATTGGCTGCCCATCGGGGGGCTGAAAAAGCCCACGGGCATATTTGTGGACACGGAGAAAAAAATCTATATTGCAGACTATGGCGCAGAGTGCGTATATGCCTTTGACGAGGAGGGGGCAATTCTCCTCCGGATCGCTCGCCCCACCTCCTATCTGTTCAGCGACAGGAGCCGCTATAAACCCAAAAACGTTGTCGAGACCAGCGGCGGCACCCTCTATGTGGTGGGCGATGGCTCCTACGAGGGCGTCATGCAGTTCAACGCGCAGGGCGAATTTGAAGGCTATTTCGCAGCCAGTACCACCCCGATCTCCCTTCTGGAGTCGATCCAGGAGCTGATCTTCACGCAGGAGCAGCTGGAGCGCCTGTTCAACCGGTCGCCCCGCGCCATATACAATATTGATCTGGCAAGCCGCGACCTGCTGTTTTCCGTTGTGCAGGACTCGGACAACGCCCTCGCCTGGAACGCCGCCAAGAGCAGCAAAGGCAATAATGTGAATCTGCACAATTTCGGCGGCGTGGACATTTTCCACGAGGACGGCCTCATCGACGAATGGAACTTTGTAGATGTGGCGGCAAAGCCGGAAGGCGGCTGCTTTGCGGTGACTTATGCCGGCGTTATCAATGACTATGACCCCAACGGAGAGCTGCTGTTTTCCTTTGGCGGCAGAGCCGTTGCCAGCGACCGCTATGGCCTGTTTACCTATGCGGCGGCTATAGCCTGCGACGAGGATGGGCTCATCTATGTCCTTGATCGGGAAAAGGGCATTGTCCAGTCGTTTTATCCGACGGAGTTTGCGCTGACCACTTATGACGCCATCAACAAAATGGAGAGCGGCGACTATCAGGCGGCATCCTCGGTGTGGGGCGAGCTGCTCAAGCTGAACGGCATGTCACGGATCGCCCATAACGGCTTCGGAAAAACCAGTTATTTCATGGGCGATTATGAGAGCGCCATGGAGCATTTCGGTCTGGCCTGCAACAAGGAGGACTATTCGGAGGCCTTCTGGGAGGTTCGGGATAATTGGATCCATGACAATGGCGCCGCGATTGTGGTGTGCCTTATCGCTGTGTGCTGCTTTTTTGCCCTACTGAAAAGAATCCGCAGGGGAAAGGAGACGACGGCCATCGGGCAGTCCGTCCCTGTTTTGCGGGAAGGCCGCTTTATCCGCCGCTTTTTAAGGCATCCCATCGACGGCTGCTATGACATCAAAAATGGCAAGAGGGGCAGTCCTGCTGTTGCTGCGGCTTTGTATGTGCTGCTCATTGCTGTCTATCTCTGGGATTATTTATATCGGGGATTTATCTTCAATCCTGCCGTCGGCAGGGAGGTTTCGGTTCCGGTCGTTCTGGCCGTGCTGGTCATTCCGCTGGCGCTCTGGATCATTGGCAGCTATCTCATCGGCACCATTCGGGACGGCGAAGGCTCTCTGCGCAGTATTTATACGGCAACGGCCTATGCGCTCACGCCCTATATTCTGGGCTGCCCCGCTGTGCTGCTTTTGACGTATGTGCTGACAAACAACGAGGGCTTTGTCATTACCCTCGCACATGCCGTTCTTTTGTGCTGGAGCGGGATCAACCTATTTTTGTCGACTATGGAGATTCATAATTACAAAATCAGGGAAACCGCCATGAATATACTGATCATTCTGTTTTTTATCACTATGGCTATCGTGGCCTGCGTGATCCTGTACCTGATCTGGCTCAGTGTATGGGAGTATGTGTCGCAGGTGCTGGGGGAGGTGAGGTTCCGTGTCTTTTCATAGCAAATTGACAAAAGGAATTGGCTGCGTCCTTGCCGCGGCCATTGCTGTGGGCGCTGCGGGATATTTGATCTATGCGGCAAACAGGACTGCGCAGAAGAGCGGGCAGGAAACACCGGCTTCCTTTGCCGACCGATCCGAGATCCATTCGGGTCGCCATGCGCAGTTTGCAGCATCGTCGGAGCCGGCTCGATCCCCTTATACCGTTGACGGATTCACCCTGCGGCTTGCATCCAACACCCTGCAGGTCTGGGTCAGGGAGAATACATCCCAGCTTCGGATCGTTGACCGGAGAAGCGGCTATGTTTGGGGACTGGCCGCCGATGAAAAGCCGGACACCCTGAATAAGTCGTGGTATGAGCTGGCCTCATCCCTTTGCGCCATAGAGTATTTCGACGAAAAAGATGCGGTAAAGCGTGCCTCCTCGGAAACCGCCAATGCAAAGCTCCGCTATGATTGGGGCGAGGACAGCTTTGTGTGCAAAGTCGATCTGCCCAAGCAGGGGTTCCGGTTCAGCGTCGGCGTGGCGCTGCAGGGCGATACGCTTAGCTGCCGCATCGTGGACGGCAGCCTGGAGGAGTACGGGAAAAACAAACTTAAATCCCTGTGCTTTCTGCCGTTTTTGGGGAGCACCTACTCGGACGACATATCCGGCTACTTCTTTGTGCCGGACGGCTGCGGGGCGCTGATCCGGTTCCAGAAGCCGTCGGCTTATAACGCGGCGCTGGAGGGGCGGGTGTTCGGCGAGGATGCGGGTATTGATCCGCTGGCAAGCCCCGGCAACCTTCTGGCCAGCCGAGGCAATGACTATCTGGTTCCCGAGAACGGCATGACCCTGCCCGTTTACGGCATTGTCCACGGCGAGGGACACAACGGCATATTTGCCATGATCCGGAGCGACGTCGAGCAGGCGAGCATATCCGCCAATCCCGCCGGCCTGACCACGGATCACAACTGGATCACAGCGCAGTTTGCCTATCGCTCTGCCTATCTCAAACCGGTCAACAAAGCAGGCGCAGGCGTATATACGGCGCAGGAGACCATGAATGTGCTGCAGCCGGCGGTGGATTTTGTTTTCCTCACCGGAGAAGACGCCGACTACTCCTCCATGGCCGTTTACTACCGGAACCGGCTGGTTGCCGACGGCCTGCTCAGCCGGGGCGAGGCGCAGGGGGAGATCCCCCTTTGGCTGTCCGTTCTGGGCGCGGAGATAAAAGAGGGCGTTCTGTACAACACCACGCAGGTGCTCACCTCCGTGGAGGAAGCGCAGAGCATCACCCAGAGGCTGCAGGGGGCAGGCATCGGCAATCTGCACGCCTGCTATTACGGCTGGGAGAAGGGCGGCGTGAACGGGGCAAAATACGGAGAGGTGAGGCTGGACGGAAGGCTGGGCAGCGCCGCAGCGCTGCACTCCTGGGCGGAAAGCGTAGCCCAGTCGGGCGGCCGGCTCAGCCTGTACCGCAATCTGGGGCAGGCGAATGAGGATCAGATCAGCCTTCGGCGCGATGCTGCGCTCAATATCTCCAGCGCCTATACCCGCTATACCGTCGATAACAGCGCCTTACTATATCCGGATGCCTATGTGATCCGGACGGACAAGATCCTCAAAAACTATGAAAGCTTGTGCGAAAAGTGGCCCGAGCTTCATTTTTCCCTTGATAATATCGGCAAAAGCCCCGCGTCCAACTATGGAAAGGGCGCAGAATACACCCGCCTGGAGACAATGGAGCTGCTGCGTGACATGGTGAAGAAAAGCGAGAATAAGGCGTCGCTTTTCCAGCCTGCCATGTATTACTGGGACGCCGTATCGGAGTATCTGGATATATCCATGTCCTCCAGTCAGTACCTGTTTGAAACGGACACGGTGCCGTTTCTGCAGATCGTCCTCAAGGGCTATGTGGATTACTATGCCCCGTATATCAATCTTGGATTCTATTCCCAAAACGCCGTACTGAAGATGGTGGAGTTCGGCGCCTATCCCGCGTATATAGTTGCCGAGGCGGAAAGCCACAAGCTGGAAAAGACCCCGCTGGAGAATATGTTCTCCGTGAACTTCGGCGACTGGGAGGAGCACATCGCCGGCACCTATGCATATGTTTCGCGGGCGCTGCTGGCGGTGGAGGGAAAAGAGATAACGGAGCACCGCATGGTGGCGGAGGGCGTGGCCAGGGTCAGCTACAGCGGCAATATCAGCATCTATGTCAATTACAATAACACCGATGCGGCGACAGACGGCGTCGTGGTGCCGGCCGGCGGATACCTGGTGAAAGGAGGGAGCCAATGAAGCGCAGAGGATTGACCTACCGCGGGAGAAAAGCCGTGTCAGGCTCGCTTTTCGTGCTTCCCTGGGCGATCGGATTCCTTTTGTTCACCCTTTACCCCATAGTGCTCTCTATTGCCCTGAGCCTGAATGATGTGTCCATTGATTCGGATAAGGGGATCCAGCTTTCGTGGCGGGGCTTTGCGTACTATTATGAAGCCCTGCGGATCGACACGATCTTTTTGACGTCTCTGGGAAACAACGTGCTGTTCATCTGCTGCGCCACGCCCATCGTGCTGGTGTTCTCGCTGATAATAGCCATTTTGCTAAACAAAAATTTCGTTGGTAGAACGGTGTTTCGCGTGCTGTTTTTCCTGCCGGTCATTATCATGAGCGGGTCTGTCATTCAGGAGCTGCTGGGCAGCTATACCATCGACTTTGCCTCCATGAGCGAGACCGTGTATAACTTTCTGAACACGCTGCCGGAAATATTCCGAAAACCGATCTTCTTTGCGCTGGAGAATCTGGTGCTGATCCTGTGGTATTCCGGCGTTCAAATCCTTCTGTTTCTGGCCGGCCTGCAAAAAGTGAATCGCTCGCTTTATGAGGCGGCCGAGATCGACGGCGCCGGTGCGTGGCAGAAATTTTGGAAGATAACCCTTCCCCATGTAAGGCCGATGATCCTGCTGAATGCCATCTATACGGTCATGGAGATCGCCAACAGCGCCAATAATGAGGTGGCGGATAAAATAGCGGCGCATATGTTTGAGGTGAACCGCCCCTTCAGCTTTTCGGCGGCAATGTCCTGGCTCTATTTCCTGGCGGTCTGCGGAATACTTCTCGTGGTATTCATTCTGTTCAGGGGGAGGGATAAGTCATGAAAAAATATGGTGGTCACGCCAAAGTAGCCGACGCATTATGGAACCGCAGGAGAAAGTTCCTGCTGGGGCTTGTGCGCTATGCAGTCCTGATGGGGATCGGCTTTATATTCCTGTATCCCATTTTGTATATGGCCGTCAACAGCTTCAAATCCGTGGAAGACCTCGTTGACCCTGCCGTAGAATGGCTGCCCACGGGGCTTTGCTTTGATAACTTCCTGAAAGCATATAAGACGCTGGATTTCGGAAACAGCTTTGTTAATTCCATCATCACGTCGGCCATTCCGGCGGTGTTCCAGACCATGGCCTGCGCGGTGGTGGGCTACGGGCTGGCTCGCTTCCCCGTCCCCGGGAAAAAACTGATCGTTGGGTTGATCGTGGCCTCCTTTGTAGTTCCGGCGCAGATCACCCTCATCCCCAGGTATCTGATGTTCAGCAATTATAATATGCTCAACACGATCCTGCCGCAGATCCTTCCGGCGCTGTTTGGGCAGGGGCTGAAGAGCAGTATTTTCATTCTGGTTTTCCAGAACTTTTTCAGGAGCTATCCACTCGCACTGGACGAGGCGGCCTATCTGGACGGGGCTGGGATCCTTACGGTGTTTTTTAAGGTCGCCTTGCCTCTGGCTCGGCCGGCCATAGTCGTCACCATGCTGTTTTCCTTCGTGTGGTACTGGAACGAAACAACGCAGGCGGCGCTGCTCTTCGGCACGGTGATAAAAACCCTGCCCATGAAACTGGGGAGTTTTGCCGCGTCCTACACCAACCTCTATGGGACTACCGGCAGCCACAGCACCGTGAACGAGGCCATCAGTCTTGCGGGTACATTCCTGTCTATTCTGCCGCTGCTGGTGCTGTATATCATCATGCAAAAGCAATTTGTTGAAAGCATTGAAAAGGTCGGTATTACCGGCGAATAAAGAAAGGAGGGAAACAATACTTGAAGTATTTTGTAACGGGCAATGAATACATATCTCTCCCAACGATCCGAGCCATAGACGGAGCGCTGGAGGGGATCACGTTTCTCCATATGGGCGCAAAGGGACTTTTGGAAATGCGCGGCAGCGAAACTGCTCCTTTTCTGCAGCCGTATGTTGTGCGGGACGGAGAGGAGCTTGCCCTGAAGGATCTGGAATGGACATACGAGTCCCATTGGATCCCGTCCTACACGGCTCGGCTCGGCGATGTGACGCTTCATGGCATGCTGCTGGCGCCGCTGGACGAGCGGGGCTTTTGCTGCCGGCTTTGGCTGGAGGGCGCCACACAGGAGCACCGCTGGGAGATGGGACTTCGCGGCTGCTGGGGAAAAACGCTCCATTCAGTCAACGAAAGCAAGGAGATCTTAGCCGAGAAAAACCTGTATAGAAGCAACTGGAATCATATCTACTGCATGGACATTCGTCCCAACATATCCCTGTTTGCCTTTGCGCCATTGCTGTTTGAGGATTGGATGCAGGACAGATACAGGTATGAGTTTCAAAAAAAGGACGGCTGCGTTTCATACCGCCTGTGGACATCCTGGGAGTGTGATGAGAAGCCGGAGACCTCCGAGTTCTGGTTCGGTCTGGGCTACGACGAGGTGGCAGCCGCAACTTCGGCAAAGGAACTGTTTCGCCAGAGCTTCGACCACCTGCTGGGGCGGACGAAGAAATGGCTGGAGGCAAGAGCGCGGCACGCTGTTGATGCCGCGCTGGAGGATAAGCTGAACCGCAACCTGTTTTTCAGCTATTTCTTCGGGAGCGGGAAGACGCTGGATACCGAGGAGTACGTCCTCGTTACGTCCCGCAGCCCCCGCTACTATGTCAGCGCGGCGTACTGGGATCGGGACAGTCTACTATGGAGCTTTCCGTCCATTCTGATGATGGATGAGGAGATCGCGGAGCAAATGCTGCGTTATGTTTTCACCCGCCAGATCCGCAATGTGGGCGTCCACAGTCGGTTTATTGACGGCACAGTTCTGGAGCCGGGCTTTGAGCTGGATGAGCTGTGCGCGCCGATCCTGGCGCTATATAGATATGTGCAGAAGTCCGGAAACAGGGACTACGTTCGCAAGTCCTTCGTGGAGGAGGGCGTGGAGCATATCCTCAAAAGGCTGCGCACGAAGCGGCACAGTGCCGTGGCACTGTATGAAACCTTCCTGCTGCCTACCGACGACATGCGAACCTATCCTTATATCACCTATGATAATGTCCTCGTGTGGTGTGCGCTCCATGAAATTGCGGAGCTGTATGAGGGCGTCTGGCCGGAGGAGCGGCTTAGGCTCCTGATCGGAGAGGTAGCGTCGGTCAGGGAGGCGATCCTGGAAAATTGCGTTTTTGAAAAGGACGGCAGGAATATATTCGCCTGGTCTGTGGACTTGGCCGGAAATTGGGACATCTATGATGAACCGCCCGGGAGCCTGCTGCTGCTCCCGCACTACGGCTTCTGCGAGCCGGACGATCCGGTCTGGCAGCATACGGCCTCCGTCATCCGCAGAGAGGATTATCCGTACTCCTTTGCCGGCTGCCCCATTGCGGAGATCGGCTGCCCCCATGCACCGCATCCCTGGATCCTTAGCCTGTCAAACAGCATGCTTTCCGATAGAAAAGAAGCGGCAAGGGAACATTTGCTGCGCTGCGAAATGGATAATGGCTTTGCCTGCGAAAGCGTGGATGAATACACTGGCGCATGCAGAACGGGCGAAGCATTTGCGACGTGTGCGGGCTTTCTGGCCTATGCGCTGTATGAAGCCTTCGGACAGTAGCTCCGGCGCCTGCTCATGGCATCTGTCAGCGAAAACAAGTTAAACTTCAGAGAGGTGACCATGAAGTATTACATCGGCATCGACTTAGGCGGCACCAACATAAAAGGCGCCGTGGTCAGCGAGACCGGAGCGATCCTCCGGCAGAGTTCCTGCCCCACCCGTGCCGAGGCGGGCGCGGCGGCGGTAACGGAGTCCATAGCGAACATGATAAACGACCTGGCGGCGGGTCGGGAGATAAG
>CAKTKM010000008.1 GCA_934569425.1 uncultured Oscillospiraceae bacterium | reverse complement strand
GCCGATTACGGCATCACCGGCGACCTGTTCAAGGTCGTTCCCGAGCTGATCGAGTCCATCAAGGCCGCCAAGGCTGCGAAATAAGGATAGAGGTTCCTCCCTCCAAAAAACAGGCTGTCCGGTTTGAACAGCCTGTTTTTTACCTCTCCATAACGGCCTTTTTTGCCCCCATAACCGCCTTTTATGTACCGTTTCTGCACCTTTTTATGAGAAATTTTCTTGACTTTTCGGCTAAAATTTTCTATACTGTTTGTTCATCGAACGAAAGGAGGCATTGA
Source organism: uncultured Oscillospiraceae bacterium (assembly GCA_934569425.1). GTDB lineage: Bacteria > Bacillota > Clostridia > Oscillospirales > Oscillospiraceae > Vescimonas. The sequence goes on along the minus strand of CAKTKM010000008.1, from coordinate 24,758 downwards.
CATGGAGCCACGGGAACTGCATATTCAACTGGATCCCGCCCGCCGGGCCAGCGATGACATCTACGAACAGCTCCGTGCGCTCATCACCTCCGGCGTTCTGAAGCCCGGCGACCGGCTGCCCTCGGAGCGGGCCATGATGGCGGAGCTGCAGCGCAGCCGCCCCACCATCCGGGAGGCACTGAAACGGCTGGAGCAGGGTGGCTACGTCACCTCCACCCAGGGGGCTTCCGGCGCGGTGGTGCAGGAGCTGAGCCTTCATGCCGCCGAGGAGCCGCTGAAGGACATGATCCAGCTGAGTCAGGTGTCTCTGTCCGACCTGAACGAATACCGGCAGAGCAACGACTCCACCATTGCCGCGTGGGCGGCCAAGCGGCGCAGCGAAGAGGATCTCCACGAGCTGCGCCGGTGTGTGCGGGAGGCAGAGGAGGCGCTGGGCGACTACGAGAGGTTCATCGAGCTGGACGTCCGGTTCCACAGTCTGCTGGCTCGCGCCAGCGGCAACCGGGTGGCCGTGATCGTCACGGAGGTACTGGGAAACGTGGAGAAGGAAACCCTGCACAAAAAAATGCTGACGCTGGCTCCGGAGGAACGGGTGGCGCTGGGACAGCGGATCCTTGACACCCACCGCATTATTCTGAAAGCCATTGAACAGCAGGACAGCCGCGCCGCCCGCAGCGCCATGCAGACCCACACCAAGGCCGCCGGACGGGACTTGCAGATATAAGGAGGATGCCCATGACCCTGCAGCAGTTGAAATATGTTTCCATGGTAGAGCGGTGCGGTTCCTTCAGCAAGGCCGCGCAAAAGCTGTATGTCTCCCAGCCCAGCATCAGCAGTCTGGTGAACGCGCTGGAGGAGGAGCTGGGCATCACCATCTTCACCCGATCCTCCACCGGCATCGCCATTACCAACGAGGGACGGGAGCTGCTGAAGCTCAGCAACCGCCTGCTGCGGGACGCGGACTACATCAGTGAATATTTCCACAGCGATATGGAGCGGGAAAAGCCCTCCTTCTTTGTCAGCAGCCAGCACTACGATTTTGTGGTGAGCGCTTTTGAGGAATTCGTCGGCTCACTGGAGGCGGATCGCTATACACTGGGGCTGAACCAGACCCAGACCGCCGCCGTGATCGAGGATGTGCGCAAGCAATACAGCGATCTGGGCGTCATCTTCCTGTCGGATGCCAACCGGCGCCACATGATGAAGGTGCTGGAGGACAACAATCTGGATTTTCACCCGGTGGCGCAGGCGGCGCCCACGCCTTTTTATCGGTGGAGCATCCGCTGGCGAAGCGGGAGCGCGTCACACCGGAGGAGCTGATGGACTACCCCTGCATCGTATATGAACAAAACGCCGATTCCCCCGGCTTTTTCTCCGAGGAGATGATGCTGCCCAGCTTTTACCCCCGCAAGGTGGTATACATCAGCGATCTGTACGTCAGCACCGCGCTGATGCGGGGCTGCGGCGCCTACGACATCGGCACCGGCGTTATTTCCAGCCGGCTGGCGCGGGAGGTGGCCTGCGTCCCCATTGTCACCGACGACCGGGTGGACATCGGGTGGATCGCCATTCGGGACCGGGCGCTGCATCCCATCGAGCGCTCGTTTATCGACTGTATGACCCGCCAGCTGCGCCACGGAGCAGGCTAAAGCTTTTTCCTATGGAGCGCCATAAGTTCGCGGTATTTCCCTGTTTTTCAAAAGTGTGATATGCTGACAGGCAGAGAAGCAAGCTGCCTGTCAGCATATTTTTTTACGGAGGTGCCGCTATGAGCCAGCTCATCATGAAGCATCCGGATTTTCAGCCGGAGCAGGTAAAATTCGATACTGTGGAAGTCCATGCCGGGGAACCCAGGGACCCCTACGGTTCTTTGATCCCGCCCATCTACCAGACCTCCACCTTCTATTTTGATTCCACCGATGCCGCCGTGGAGGCCTGCGGTGATTATGCGGAAAGCTTTGCCTACAGCCGGATCACCAATCCCTCCCTTGACTACATGGAGCAGAAGCTGGCGGCGCTGGAGCACGGCAAGGGCGCGGTGTCCTACGCCTCCGGCATGGGCGCGGTGGCGGGCGCACTGTTCGCGGCGCTGCAATGCGGCGACCATTTGATCTTCACCAAGGCCAAATACTCCGGCACCGAGGACATTACAAGCGACTGGCTGCCGCGGTTCGGCATCCAGCACGATTCCTTCCGCGCTGACCACCTGGAGGAGCTGGAGCCCCTCATCAAGCCCAACACCAAGGTCATCTATGTGGAGACCCCCGCCAACCCCACCATGGTGCTGGTGGATCTGGCGGAGGTGGCAAAGATCGCCCACCGCCACGGCGTGAAGGTCTTCGTGGACAACACCTTTGCCACCCCCTACAACACCAATCCGCTGGATCTGGGCGTGGATGTGGTGATCCAAAGCCTGACCAAGTACATCGGCGGCCACGGCGACCTGCTGGGCGGCGCGGTGATCTCCAACGACACGGCGTTCCTGCGGCAATGCCGGTTGGGTACGCTGATGCACTTCGGCGCGGTGATGGCGCCCTTTACGGCGTTTCTGGTATGCCGCGGCATGAAGACGCTGGGCGTCCGTATGCGGCAGCACAACGACAACGCCCTGAAGATCGCCCGCTGGCTGGAGAGCGATCCCCGCATTGAGACGGTGCGCTATCCGTTTTTGGAGTCCAACCCCCAGTACGACATTGCCAGAAAGCAGATGCGGGGCGGCGGCGGCATGATCTCCTTTGATGTGAAGGGCGGTCTGGAGGCCGGGAAGAAATTCATCAACAGCCTGAAGCTGTGTACGCTGGCAGTGTCTCTGGGCGATACGGAGACGCTGGTGGAGCAGGCGGCGGCCATGACCCACACCATGATCCCCAAGGAAGTGCGGGAGGCCGCGGGCATCACCGACGGCATGATCCGCATGTCGGTGGGGCTGGAGGATCCGGACGACATCATCGCCGATCTGGATCAGGCACTGGGACACTGAGAAGGAGGCGGCAGACATGCGGTTTTTTGTGCAGAAAGCCGTGCTGGACGCAGGGGTCAAGATCCTGTTCCCTGTGATCCGCGGCATGGATAATACGAAGGAATCCGACCAGTGGAAGGCCTACCGCACCCGCAGGCTCCACGAATTGTATGAACAGTATGCGGAGCTGGACGTACACGCCAATCCCATTCTGGAGGGGTTTAACCTGCTCCACGATGAAACCGGGGTCAAGCGCCGCAAGAACATCCCCGCCAGTGAAAACCTCATCAAGCTGCTGAAGAAGGGGCAGGGCGAGATGTTCTACATCAACACGGCGGTGGACATCTACAACCTGCTGTCGCTGGAGAGCAAGCTGGCACTGGGCGCCCACAACATCGACAGAGTGGACGGCAACGTGACGCTGCGCTTTACCGACGGCACCGAGCGGTTCGTGCCGCTGGGGCAGACGGAGCCGGTGCCGGTGGCAGCCCACGAATACTGCTACTGCGACGACAGCAACGAGGTACTGTGCCGTCTCGAGATCCGGCAGGTGAACAAGACGGCGGTGGATGAGCAGGCCCAGAACGTGTTTTACATCGTGCAGGGCAACAAGGCCACGCCGGACGCGCTTTTGTGGGACACCGCCCGCAGGCTGATCGCGGACACGGAGCAATACTGCGGCGGCAGCGGCGAGATCGTTGTGCCGGAGGTCATATAAAAGGAAGAAAGAGGAGGGATGGTTTTCCTGCCGTCTCCCCTCTTTTTTGCCGGTATCCGGCCGGAAATAAGTGGTGTATTGACGAATTCTGTTTTTTGCACTATAATTCTTCCATATACACCGCGCTTTTCCCTGCGGGAGAAGCGCGGAAGAAGGAGGAGAACACCCCGTGAAACGAATGAGGATCCCTGCCCTGCTGCTGGCGCTGACGCTGGTACTGACCGGCTGCGCCGCCGGAGAGAAGGCCTTTGGCCACGGCACCGTGGAGGGGCAGACATACACCAGCGAATTTCTGGGGCTGACCTGCACAGCGCCGGAAAGCTTCCGCTATATGACCGACAGCGAGATCGCCGAGATGAACAGTGTCACCACCGATGAAAAGACCACACTGGCCGACGCGCTGCATCAGCGGCTGGAGGACGGCGGGCAGGTACAGGACATGTATCTGATCACCGAGGATGGGCTGTACCGTATCGGCATCACCGTGGATAAGGAGACCGCAAAGGGCGCGGCTGTGGATATGGAGGCCTTTATCACCAACGGGATCGCGCAGGCCAAGAGCGCCTACGCCGCCATTGACGGCATGGAGGACGTGACCTCTGAGGCGCAGACTACCGCGTTTCTGGGCGGCGAATACGAAAGCATCCTGACCACCGCCACCTACAATGGCTTCCCCACCCGGTCGCTTCAGGTGTGCATCCCGCTGGACAGCTATGTCTGCGTGGTGACCTTCACCAGCTATGTGGAGGATCGGACGGAGGAAATGATGGGCTTTTTCAACACCGTCACAACGGAATAACGCCACGGGAGACTGCTTCGGCAGTCTCTTTTTTTATGAAAACGATTGACCGCGGCGGGGTTTTACGGTACACTTGGGTTACAGGGGTTTCCTATTCTTAATGGCAGGAGGAGTAACAATGGAAAATTTGGTTCCTGCGTTGATCGTGGCGGTAGTGGGCGCACTGATGGTATGGCTGGGGCTTCGCAGCCGGAAGATCGCTCTCCAGGGTTACGAGGACGACAAGCGGCGATATACCGGCACCACCACCATGACCGTGACCGATATTAGAGCGGAAGATGTGGAGCGCTGGGAGGATCAGGAGGACGGCACCAGCCGGCTGGCACGGTATGTGGTCTATCTGCCCACCTATGAGTACACGGTGGACGGCAAGACCTACACCTATTCCAGCCGTCAGGACTTCGGCAGCGCCAAGGGTGTGGGGCGGCAGGTGACGGGGTATTATGACCCCCAAAAGCCCGACCTGATCCGGGAGGATAAGCCCAGAAAGCCGATTCTGGGCGGAGGGCTTTTCTTCCTTTTCGCGGCGTTCTGCCTGCTGGCGGAGATACTGCTGGTGCGGGATATGCTCCTTTGGGGATTTTGATCGTATTGTGAAAAACGCCGCGGACGGATGTCCGCGGCGTTTTTCATTCCTCCGTGTAGCGGCGGGGGACCCGCTCCGCCGTCAGCACCAGATCGTGCGGGATCACCGCGCTGTCGCCGCTCTGGCAGGCAAGGCCGGTGACGTCCACCATGGTATGCGTCAGACCCGGCGGGGCGATGACGGGCGCCGCCTGTCCGCCGATGAGGACATGGCGGCGGCGCTGGCTCCAGCAGGCGCGCAGGCCGCGGTACCGGTAGGTAAAGGCGCCGTCGGCGGTGCCGACGGCTACCACGGCCACGTCCGTATCCCGCCGCAGCAGGACGCTGCCATAGCCCACCCGGTCGCCCTTGTGCAGATGGCGGACGGTCATGACCGTCCCCCGCAGCTCCGCGGCGGGAACACCGCCGCAGCAGCCGGTAAGGCCGCTGCCGATGCGTACCGCGTCCAGACGGTACTGGGGAATGTCCGCCGTGTGGGTGGCGGCAATGTGGCGCAGCCCTACGGGATAGCCGTCCAGCTCCAGCAGCACGCGGCCAAAGCGGGCAAATTGCTCCGGCGCGGCCGCCGCGCCCCGGAAATGGGAGAAGATCCCCTGCACCTGAAGATTCTTCAGGGCGAAGACCTGCTTCATGTCTTCGATCTGCTCCGGAGAAAAGCCAAAGCGGCCAAAGCCGGTGTCCACCGCCAGATGCACACGGGCATTCATGCCAAGGGCATCGATGGCCTGCGCCTGCGGGAGGCTCTCCACCGAGAGGATAACGCCCCGCTGCAGCAGCGCCCGCTGCAGCGTCATATCGTGGACGCAGCACAGCAAAAGCAGGTCGCTGTCCGGCTGCGCCAGCGTCAGCGCCTCCTCCGGCGTGGCACAGGCGAAAAGGGCGGCGCCCTCTTTGACCAGCAGCTGCCGTAGGGGTTCCGCGCCCAGCCCGTAGGCATTGCCCTTGAGAACAGGGATCACCGGTCCGTGATCGGCGTAGCGCCGGTAGTTTTGCAGGAGAGCTGCGGTATTGACGATCAATTCTGCCATAATGATGTTCCTCGTGCATTCCGTATGTCTGTAAGGAAAACGCAGCGGAGGCGCAAAATGTTTCACCGCCGCTTGGGTCAGTATGCCGCGCGAAGGGAAAAATATGCTTTCGTCCCGTGTCCATTTGAAAAAATAAGCGCAAGAAAGCCGCCCAAAGGCGGCTTTCTTGCGCTTATAAATTGTGGATGATGGTCTCCGGCGGGCGGATGACCACGCGGGCGTTGTCGGCCACGGAGCTGGTCAGGAAGGCGTTGCCGCCCACCACGGCGTTTTCGCCGATGACCGTCTCGCCGCCGAAGATGGAGGCGCCGGAGTAGATGGTGGCGCCGTCGCCTACGGTAGGATGCCGCTTGCCGCTGGTATGGCTGCGGCCGCCCCGGGGGCTGAGTGCGCCCAGCGTTACGCCCTGATAGAGTTTCACATGGTCGCCGATGACGGTGGTCTCTCCCACCACGATGCCGGTGCCGTGGTCGATGAAAAAGTAGCTGCCGATCTGTGCGCCGGGGTGAATATCAATGCCGGTGCGGCTGTGGGCATACTCTGTCATCATACGGGGAATGGTGGGGACATGGCGCAGGTACAGCTCGTGGCTGACCCGGTAGGCAAAAATAGCAAAGAGTCCGGGATAGGCCAGCACGATCTCCTCGCGGTTCTGGGCGGCGGGATCGCCGTCAAAGATGGCATCCACGTCCGTCAGCAGCAGCCGCTGGATCCGGGGCAGCTGATCCACCACCTGACGGGCGATGGCGGGAGCGTCAGCGGAGCGCTCCTCCGGCAGGGCAAGGGCGATCTGACGGGTAAGACCGGTCTCGATACGCTCCAGCAGCAGCGCGGCGTAGTCCGCCGCCGCCAGCGTCATCAGCGCCGGATCCCCGAAATAGGCGGGAAACAGCAGCTGGCGCATCTCCTTCAGCAGCATGATGATGGCCTTTCGGTCAGGCAGCCGCAGGCGGGCGCCGTACATAGGGATGGAAGCGGCCTGCATGGTGTCGGCCATAGCGGCCGCCGCGGCGCGAATGTGATCCTCGTACACGCTTACTCCTCCGTCCACAGGGGAGTGGACAGGTAACGGTTGCCGTCGTCCGGCAGCAGGGCAACGATGGTCTTGCCCTTGTTCTCCGGACGGCGCGCCAGCACATCGGCTGCCCACAGGGCGGCGCCGGAGGTAATGCCGGCCATGACACCCTCGGTGCGGGCCAGCAGACGGCCGGTACGGTAGGCATCGGCATCAGCTACGGTGACGATCTCGTCCACGACGGAGGCATCATAGTTCTTGGGAACAAAGTTGGCGCCGATGCCCTGCAGGCCGTGCGGGCCGGCGTGGCCCTCGCTCAGCAGCGGGGAGGCTGCGGGCTCCACGGCAACAATGCGGACATTGGGATCCTGCTCCTTCAGATAGCGCCCCACGCCGCTGACGGTACCACCGGTACCCACACCGGCCACGAAGATGTCCACATGACCGTCGGTGTCGCGCCAGATCTCCGGGCCGGTGGTCTTATAATGGGCGGAGGGATTGGCGGGATTGTCAAACTGGCTGGGGATGAAGCTGCCGGGAATGGCGGCGGCCAGCTCCTGCGCCTTGGCCACGGCACCGGCCATGCCGCCGGACTCCACCAGCACCAGCTCCGCGCCGTAGGCCTTCAGCATGGCGCGGCGCTCGGCGCTCATGGAGGCGGGCATGGTGAGGATAACACGGTAGCCGCGGGAGACGGCCATGGCGGCAAGGCCGATGCCGGTATTGCCGGAGGTGGGCTCGATCACGGTGCCGCCCTTTTGCAGGACGCCGGTCTGCTCCGCCTGATCCAGCATGGCCAGCGCGATGCGATCCTTGGCGCTGCCGGCGGGGTTAAAGCGTTCCAGCTTTACCAGCACGGTGGCGGGCAGCTGGCGCTGGCGGGCGTAATTGTCCACGCGCAGCAGAGGGGTATTGCCAACAAGTTCCGATACAGAATGATAAATAGCCATGATTTTCGTCCTTTCTTTTCAACAGATCGTGTTTTGTGTTTTATGATATGAATAAAAAAACAGAGGGTGCATGAAGCTCATACACCCTCTGCGTGATAACACACCTTCCGCGCCTATTGTGCGGCGCGGTGGGAAAACGTATGACCTTCCGGAGCGCAGTGAAGCTTGCCCATGCAACACATGGACAGACAGCTTTCACAACAGACACGGAACATCATACGGAAGTATCTCCTTTTCTTTTAGCCTACTGGTATTATAGGCTGGTCAACGGTACTTGTCCATTGACATGTCGCACAAAGTCACAGTGGTGGAAGCAAAAAAGTCCGGCAAATAAGACAATTTCAGGCGTTCTCCCGCGCCACATAGAACAGCGCCAGAGCGCCGGGTCCCACATGGCTGCCGGTGACAGGCTCGTAATCCACCACCATGATACGGCCCTTGGGGGCGGACTGCCGGATCAACGCGGCCAGCTCCAGCGCCTCCTCTCTGCAGCCTGCATGGGCGATGCCCACCGGCCAGTGACCCGACAGCTCACCGCTGGCAGCAAAGCTGTCCGCCAAGGCGCGGAGGGAACGCTTGCGCCCCTGCACCCGGCCGGACACCACGATGCGTCCCGCTTCATCGCCCCGCAGGATCGGCTTAATCCGCAGCGCCGTGCCTACGGCGGCAGTGACGCCGGACACGCGGCCGCCGCGGCGCAGGTGCATCAGGTCGTCCACGGTGAACACCTGACGGACGCGGCCGCGCAGCTCCGTCAGCTCACGAACCGTTTCATCCAGCGAGTAACCCGCCTCCCGGCAGGTTGCGGCATGCAGCACCTGAATTCCCTCTCCCAACGAGGCGGCGCGGGTGTCAAACACCACAAGGCGGCGGCCGGGATATTCCTCCCGCAGCTCCCGCGCGGCCATCACGGCAGACTGGTAGGCACCACTGATGCCGGAGGACATGCCCACATGCAGCACGTCCTGTCCCTCCGCCAGCAGAGGCTGCCACAGCTGGCGGTACTGCTCCATGCTGACCATGGAGGTGGTGGCAGGGGTATGGCGCAGCGCCTGATAGTAGGCATCGGCATCAAAGGCGGTCAGGTCAAGGCACTGATGTTGGACGTCCGCCATGATATAAGAAAAGGGCAGCAGGTACAGCCCGTGCCATTGCAGCTCGGCAGTGGGCAGATTGGCGGAAGTGTCGGTAGAGATGGCAAACGACATGATAAATACCTCGTTTATATCTAATGTTTCTTATTATTATATAGATTTTCAGGCAGCTGTCAATAGTGGGAATGGTTTGGCTTGTCATTTTCAGCAGTATGTGTTATCATGATACCATTGATTCACAAGGGAGAAACAAACATGCGCGAAATTTACGATGGCCGGCTGGTATCCGGCAAGCTGCGCCGGTGGAGCCACTATTTGCAGCACTACCGCCTGCCCACATGGGAACAGATCCCCACGCTGGGACTTTATATGGATCAGGTATTGACGCTGCTGAGCCGGTATCTGCCCTTTTTGCCCAAGAAGGAAAAGGAGGAGCAGATCATCACCACCAGCGCCATCAACAACTATGTCCGCATGAAGCTGATGCCGGCGCCGGAGAAGAAAAAATATAACCGCATCCATATCGCCTATCTCATCATGATCTGCGCACTGAAGCAGAGCCTGACCATGTCGGAGATCCAGAAGATCCTGCCCAACGGTCTGACGGAGGACGAGGTGAAGATCACCTATGAGGAGTTTGTGCGGCAATACAGCGACTCGGCCCGCATTTTTGTCTCCATGGTGGAGGGCATGGCCGCGCAGCTTCTGGAGACGGAAACGGCGGACGCCGCTATGGTCAACAGCTTTGTGCTGTCTACGGCGGTGATGACCAATTTCTCGCGCCTGCTGACCACCAAGCTGCTGGATCTGCAGGAAACGCCCTACAGCGAAGCGGCTGTGGCACTCTGGGAGCCGGAGATATAGTGGGCTCATGCTTTTTTAGCAAGTGTTTGCGTAAACACCGGCAAGCCTATCCGCAGCGCAGGCAAGATCGTGATTTTTGTTGATCAAACAGGTCTCCGCACAGATCCCACACAGGACTGCCCTCGTAGTGCTGGCGGATGGTCTTACCGGAGTAAGTAGAACGGTTCTCCCGGTCAGCTCCGGCGTCGATGAGCAGTTGAAAAATACGGCGGATGTCGTGGCGCATCTCCTCTGTGACGGGGCGGCCGGGGTAGAATTCGCCAGTCTCCTCATTGCGGATGGGGCAAAGTCGGCTGGTCTCCTCCACGGCCTCCATGAGGACGCCCCGGCCATATCGGTCGGTCTGACGCACATCCGCGCCCAGTTCCAATGTCCGGCGCAGAAAAGCGAAAGCATCGTCGGCCTCGGCCTGCGTGTGCTTCCACACAAGGCGCATGGGTGTGGTGTCATTTCCGTCCCAGGCATAGCGGCGGGCATTCCATATGGCAGTATTCACCGCGTCGAACAGCACGGGATATCTGTCCAGCTTGGCATCGGCGTAGAAGTTCACATCCGCGCCGTGCTCCAGCAGGAGCCACGCGATGTCCCGGTGCCAGCCGGTACACAGCGCCACCTGCAAGGGCGACATACCTCTGGTATCCGCGGGTTTTTTCGGTGCAGAAGTATTGACGCATGCCGCATCGGCTGCCAGCGTGGCCTTGACCGTATCTATATCATCCGCCCGGATAGCGGCAAAAAAGCATATTCATTCTTTTTCATATTCATAAAACCTTATGGGACGAAAACGGCAGGTCTTGACCCGCCGTTTTTCTTCTTACTCTCTATGGTTCCACCGGCAGAAAACCGGTCAGCAGCTGCCGCAGCCTTCGCAGAATTTACCGGTGCTGCGCATACCGCAGCCCGGGCAGGTCCACACGCCGTTACCGGCAGGCACGGCAGCAGGCGCAGGCCGATGATGTCCGGATTATCCCGGATGATGTCCTGTGCAGCGGTGACGATGAAGCGGCCATTCGCCTCGTCAATATAGACCTTCTGCTTATCGCCGATGGTGCGGGTAGGACGGAAGGTGCTCAGCTGCTCCTGATTGGCCGCCCGCTGCTGAGGCTGTTCCCCGATCTCCGCCACGGTGGACTGCTTGCGCTCGGTAAACCATGGAGACAGCTTGGCGGCGCAACTCTTACGCAGATTACCGTCGGCCAGCTTGCGATTGCCCAGCAGTCCGATCTTTTCACCGCAGATGTCACAGAATTTCTTGTCAAACAGACCCATACCATCATCGTTCTGTTTCGTATAGCATAGGCTGTGACGCTTCCACAACAATTTTTATTGGATCAGGCTATTCCTGCTGTAGGGAGAAGAAAACTGTCGAAAAGAGGACTGCCTCTGCGGTCAGTCCTCTTTCTCCTCCTGCGGGTGCAGATGCGTATAGACCGCCAGCGCCGCGGGAGCGGGCAGCACCTTGCGCAGATCCTCCAAAGACGCTGCCGCCACGGCGCTCACTGTACCGAAATGCTTCAGCAGCGCCCGCTTTCGTGCCTCTCCCACTCCGGCAATGCCGTCCAGCTTACCGCGGTAGGTGCGTTTCCTGTGCTTCTGCCGCTGGAAAGTGATGGCAAAGCGGTGTACCTCCTCCTGGATCCGGCCGATCATGGTGAAAATGTGGGGCGACTGCTGGATTCCCAGCTCCGCGCCCTCCGGCGTGATCAGCGCCCGCGTCCGGTGCCGGTCGTCCTTGACCATGCCCAGCACAGGGATGGAAACACCCGCGTTCCGCTCCGCCGCCAGCGCCGCGTGGACGTGACCCAGTCCGCCGTCGATCAGCAGCAGATCCGGCAGGGGCGGGAACTTTTCGTCACCGGCATGGGAAAACCGCCGTTCCAGCACCTCCTGCATGGCGGCGTAGTCGTCTGGCGCTGTCAGCGTTCGGATGGCAAACTTCCGGTAGTCCCGCTTCAGGGGCTTTCCGTCGGTGAATACCACCATGGAGGCCACCATGTCGTCGCTGCCCAAGTTGGAAATATCATAGCTCTCCATGCGCCGCGGTACCGCCGGCAGTCCCGCCAGCGTCTGAAGATCCGTCAGCGCCCGCGCCAGCCGCTCCGATTCGGTGGTGATCCGCTCCACCTCCTCCCTGGCGTTCTGTGCCGCCATCTCCACCAGCTGCGACCGTTCGCCCCGCTGGGGCATCTTCACCGTGACCCTGTGTCCCACCTGCCCGGTCAGCAGCGCGGCAAAGGTGTCGCTTCCGTCAAACAGGCACGGCAGCAGAATCTCCCGGGGCAGCACCGCCTTGTCCAGATAGTACTGGCTCAATACGGCGCCCAGCACCGCGTCCTCCGCCTGATCGGCGGCGGTGGGAAAGATCTCGATCTGCCGTCCCAGCAGGTCGCCGTTTTCGATGTGCAGCACCGCCGCGCCGCACCGCACCGACCCGATATACACGCCCCAGACATCCGTGTCGGCACACACGCCGGCGATGACCTGCTGCTGCTTGCCCAGCACCTGAAGCGCCTGCATTCTGTCCCGGAGAGCGGCAGCCTTTTCAAATTCCAGCGCCTCCGCCGCGGCTTCCATCTCCTGCCGCAGCGATGCCGTCACCTGCCGCAGCTTGCCGCTCAACAGCTCCGCCGCCTGCGCCATGCGGGCGCGGTATTCCGCCTGTCCGGGGCCGCCGGGACTGCAAAAGCCGTCGCACTTCCCGATATGATGATTGAGACACGGACGTTCCTTTCCAATATTCCGGGGGAACTGGCGGCTGCAGGTGGGCAGCTTCAAAGCGGCGCATACCGCCTGCAAAGCCGCCTTTGTCTCATGCCGTCCGCCGAAGGGGCCGAAATACCGCGCCCCGTCCTCCTCCGGCTTGTTCACCAGCGCGAAGCGGGGGTAGGACGCCTTTTCGTCCAGCCGCACAAAGGGATAGCCCTTGTCGTCCTTCAGCAGAATGTTGTACCGCGGCTGGTGCCGCTTGATGAGGGAGTTCTCCAGCACCAGCGCCTCAAACTCCGTCCGCACCACGATGGTGTCGAAGTGATCCACCTGCGAGACCATCATGCGGGTCTTCTCGTTGTGGCCGCTGCCGGACTGAAAGTATTGGCTGACGCGGTTCTTCAGCTTCTTCGCCTTGCCCACATAGATGACCAGACCTGTTCTGTCCATCATGATGTATACGCCCGGAGACAGGGGCAGGCTGTCGGCCTTCTGCAGCAGTTCCTGTTTCGTCATGGTATGCCCCTCCTCGTTTTTTCTCAGTATAGCACGCCGCTGCCGCTGCCGCAAGGTTGCTTTTTGCGGCAGCGCATGGTATCATCAGAAAAAAAGAAGGAGGGGATCGCTCATGATCCAGGACATCGCGCCCCACCGGCTCGACCGCACCTATGTGGTCGGCAAGCCCTGCGCTGCCGACATTGCCCTGTGTGTGCGGAAAGGCAGGGTGCTGCTGCGCAAGGAGGGCGGGGACTGGCTGCTGCCCCGCTTCGGCGAGGGGATCCCCATGGAGGACGCGCTCCATGTGTTCTCGCTGGACGGCGTGGACTGCTATCTTGCCCGCACGCCCGACCGTGCGCCGGAAGGCACGGAATATGTGGAGGTGTCCGCCATCCGCAGCCTGCGCCCCATGGAAACGGCCTTTGCCGCCATCACCGCCGTGCAGCTTCACCGCTGGTACGGCGCACGGCAGTATTGCGGCCGCTGCGGCCACAAGACACGCCCCAGTGATACCGAGCGGGCTATGGTCTGCCCCGACTGCGGTCAGATCGAATATCCCAAGATCTGTCCCGCTGTTATCGTGGCCGTTACCAACGGCGACCGGCTGCTGCTGACCCGTTACGCCAACCGCCCCTTCCGGGGCTATGCCCTCATCGCCGACTTTGTGGAGATCGGCGAAACGCTGGAGGACACCGTTCACCGGGAGGTGATGGAGGAGGTAGGACTCAAGGTGAAGAACCTCCGCTATTATAAGAACCAGCCGTGGGCGTTCACGGACACCCTGCTGACCGGCTTTTACTGTGAGCTGGACGGCGACCCGGCCATTACCCTCGACCATAACGAGCTGTGCGAGGGCGTGTGGCTTTCCCGCGGCGAGATCCCCCGCCGTGAGAATGACGTCAGCCTGACGGCGGAGATGATCGAGCGGTTCCGGCTCGGCCTGGAATAAGCAAAAGCGCTGCCAAAGGCAGCGCTTTTGCGGTCAATTCAGGCTTTCCGCATTGACCTCGAACAGCTCGTCAATGCGCTGCTTCAGGGTGCGGTGCTCCGGCGCGGTCAAGGTCTCGTCCTCCGTTAGCAGCGCCTTGGCGGCGTCCTGCGCCTCGTGCAGCAACTGCATGTCGCAGTTGAGGTCGGCGATCTGCAGGGAGGGCAAGCCGTGCTGCCGCCGCCCGAAAAAGTCGCCGGGACCCCGCAGCTTTAGATCCTCCTCCGCGATGCGGAAACCATCATTGGTTTCTGTCAGCGCCTTCAGGCGGCGCTTTGTCTCCTCGCCGCCGCCCTGTGCCACCAGCACGCAGTAGCTTTTTGCCTTGCCGCGTCCCACGCGTCCCCGCAGCTGGTGCAGCTGGCTCAGGCCGAAAAGCTCCGCGTTTTCCACCACCATCAGTGTGGCGTTGGGGACGTCCACGCCCACCTCCACCACAGTGGTGGACACCAGAATATCCGCCTCTCCCGCGGCGAATGCCGCCATGACGGACTCTTTTTCCTTGGGCTTCATCTTCCCGTGCAGCACGGCCAGCCGCAGATCGGGAAACGTTTTTTCCTGAAGGGTCCTGGCGTAGGCCGTGACCGCCTTTCGTTCGTCTGGAAGCTGATCGTTCTCTCCCACCAGCGGGCAGACGATGAACACCTGATGTCCCTCCTTTACCTGCTTGCGGATGAAGCCGTTCAGCCGCAGCCGATAGCGCTCATCCACGCAGAAGGTATCTACCTGCTGCCGCCCCGGCGGCAGCTCATGGATCACGGACACGTCCAGATCACCGTAGATGATCAGTGCCAGCGTCCGGGGAATGGGCGTGGCGGACAGCACGAGCATATGGGGATGCTCCGCCTTCTGTCCCAGTGCTGACCGCTGTGCCACGCCGAAGCGGTGCTGCTCGTCGGTAATGACCAGCCCCAGTCGTCCGTATTGCACATCCTCCGTCAGCAGGGCGTGGGTGCCGATGCACAGGCCGACGCTGCCGTCTGCCAGCCCCGCAAGGATCTCCCGCCGCTCCTTGGCGCGGGTGGAGCCGGTCAGCAGCGCGCAGCGGATACCGAACCGCGCCATCAGGGGCGTCAGGCTCTCGTAGTGCTGCCGCGCAAGGATCTCCGTCGGCGCCATCAGCGCCGACTGCCATCCCGACTGCGCCGCGAACCATACGCATCCGGCGGCCACCATGGTCTTTCCGCTGCCCACGTCCCCCTGACACAGCCGGTTCATGGGGCGCCCCGCCGTCATGTCTCCGATGGCGTCGTCGATGGCGCTTCGCTGCGCCGCCGTCAGCGGAAAGGGAAGCGCCGCGTAGAAGAGCGCCATGTCCACCCTGCGGCAGGCCGGAGCGGCCACATCCGTGCGGCGTGATCGCAGCAGCTGCAATCCGCAGGTCACCAGAAAAAGCTCCTCAAACACCAGCCGCCGGTGCGCCTGTGCCAGCGCCTCAAAGCTGGCGGGAAAATGAATGTTCTCGTAGGCGTAGTTTACATAACACAGCTGATGCTCCCGGCGCACCGGATCCGGCAGCACGTCCGGCAGCAGCGTCCGGCAGGCATCCAGCCCCTGCCGCACCGCCTTTTGCAGCGCCGGCTGGCTGATACCCTTGGTCAGCGGATACACCGGCATGATCTGCCCCGTCAGCTGGCGCTGCCCCTCCGGCTCCATCAGAGGATTGGTCATCTGCCGCCGCAGCAGCGAGCCCTCCACCCGTCCGCAGAATATAAAGCTGTCGCCCGGATGGAGCCGATCCTGCAGGTAGGCCTGATTGAAAAACGTCAGATCCAGCACCCCGGTGTCGTCCACCGCCCGCACCTTCACCACCGTGCGCCCGCCGGTGATCCGCCGGCTGGTGGGGTGTCCCGCGATCATGGCCTGACAGCACGCCATTTCGCCGATAGGCAGCTGGGCGATGGGATAGATCACGCTGCGATCCTCATACCGGCGGGGAAAATAGCCCACCAGATCCCGCAGCGTCACGATGCCCAGCTTCTCCAGCGCCTTGGCGCGTACCTCGCCGATGCCCTTGATATACCGCACGTTGGTGCTCAGGTCTGCCATTTTCCCGCCTCCCTTGCCACGATTTTCCCCATTATACCAGCTTTCGGCGGCAAATACAATCGAAAAGCAGCCGGCGGCGGTTGCGCCGCGGCAACGGATGCAGTATAATAAAACCGATACACACAGGAAAGGAGCCGCTCTATGGCCGAAACACGCAGTATCTGTCTTGTCAATGATTCCTTCCCGCCGGTGATCGACGGCGTGGCCAATGCCGTTACCAACTATGCCGCCGTTATCCAGCGTGACTATGGCGATGCCACCGTGGTGACTCCCTACTATCCCGATGCGGACGACAGCGTCTATTCCTTCCCGGTGCTGCGCTATCCCAGCATCGACATGACCAGACTGGTGGGCTACCGCGCCGGTTTTCCCCTGTCTCCCGAGCTGATGGAGCAGGTGGAGAGCCGCCATATCGACCTGATCCACAGTCATTGCCCCATCACCTCCACCGTTCTTGCCCGTATGCTGCGCCAGCGCCTGCATGTGCCGCTGGTGTTTACCTATCACACCAAATTCGACATCGACATCGCTAACGCCATCCACAGCAAGCTGCTGCAGGAGGCTTCCGTCAAGCTGCTGGTGGAGAACATCTCCGCCTGCGACGAGGTGTGGACCGTCAGCCGCGGCGCGGGAGAGAACCTGCGTTCTCTCGGCTATCAGGGGGACTACATCGTCATGCCCAACGGCGTGGATCTTCCCGCCGGACGACTCAGCGACCGGGAGATCCGCGCGGTGGGCGAGGGTCTCGACCTGCCGGAGGGCGTGCCGGTGTTTCTGTTTGTGGGACGCATGATGTGGTACAAGGGTCTGCGGATCATTCTGGATGCCCTGAAGCAGCTGAAGGAGGAAGGCCGCGACTTCCGTATGGTTTTTGTGGGCAAGGGTACCGATGGAGACGCCGTTCGCGCCTATGCGCAGGAGCAGGAGCTCTGCGGCAAGGTCTTTTTCCAGCCGCCCTGCTATGACCGTCAGGTGATCCGGGCATGGTATTGCCGCGCCGATCTGTTTTTGTTCCCCTCCACCTTTGATACCAACGGCCTTGTGGTGCGGGAAGCGGCGGCCTGCGGCCTGCCCAGCGTCCTTGTGTCCGGCAGCTGCGCCGCCGAGGATGTGACCGATGGCCGGAACGGCTTTTGTATCGAGGAAAACGCCGCCTCCATGGCCGCCATGCTGCGCCGCCTGATGGATCGGCGCGAGGTCATGCGTCAGGTAGGGGAAAATGCCCAGCGGGAGCTGTATCTCTCGTGGGAGAGCGCTGTGACCAACGCCCGCAAGCGCTACGAGGTGGTGCTGGATGGCTTCCGCCGCGGTCTGTATCCTCCGCACGATGCGCCGGGGGATGAGCTGCTGCGGGACACGGCCAAGTGGCTGGACACCGTCAACCGCCTGCGCGCCGTCCGTGAACAGCTCCGCGCCGCCATGGACGAGGACGTCCGCCAGTGGCAGGACGAGGTGCGGGAAAGCCGTCTGCGGACACAGGAGAACCGCAGGATCATGCAGGAAAAGCTGGATCGCCTGCGCCGCCGGATCGACCGCTACCTGTAAAAAGGCTTGCAGGATCGCGGCTGTTATGATACCATAAAAGAATCAGGAACATCTTGCCCGAAAAGGGCAGAAAAACAGAGGAATACAGTCTATGAACATCAAAATTTCCGCCGACAGCACCTGCGACCTTTCTCCCGAGCTGTTGGAACGCTATCACATCGGGATCTCCCCCCTGTATATCGTCCGGGACGGGGAATCGCTGGTGGACGGCGTGGACATTACCCCCGATGAGATCTACGCCCATGTGGAGGCCGGCGGCAGCATGTGCTCCACGGCGGCGGTGTCGGTATATGACTATACGGAGTTCTTCCGCAAGGAGCTGGAGGAAGCCGACGCGGTGGTGCATTTCCACATTTCCGGCGATATGTCCGCCTGCTACCAAAATGCCTGCATCGCCGCGGCGGAGGTGGGCAACGTCTATCCTGTGGATGCCCGCAATCTCTCCACCGGTATCGGTCTGCTGGTGCTGGAGGCCGCGGAGCTGGCACAGTGCGGCGGCCTGACCGCAGCGGAGATCCAGCGGCGGATGGAGCAGCGCCGTGAGCTGCTGGACGTCAGCTTTCTGGTGGAGCAGCTGGGCTATCTCCGCAAGGGCGGCCGCTGCTCCAGTGTGGCGGCGCTGGGCGCCAACATGCTGTCTCTGCGCCCCTGCATTCAGGTGAAGGAGGGCAAGATGGGCGTAGGTAAGAAGTACCGCGGTGCCTATCAGAAATGCCTGCTGCAATATGTGAAGGAACGTCTGGAGGGACACGAGGACATCGACCCCCACCGCATATTCATCACCGAGTCCGGCGGCTTCACCGAAGCGGAGATCGCCGAGGTAGAGGCGGCCGTCCGCAGCTATCAGCCCTTTGAAGAGGTGCTTCATACCCGCGCGGGCTGCACCGTTTCCAGCCACTGCGGCCCCAGAACGCTGGGGATCCTGTACTTCCATACGAAATAAAAGCAAAAGGGACGCCGATATTGCATCAGCGTCCCTTTTCATAGATCGGTGAAAGCCGCTCCCGGTCGGGAGCGGCTTTCCTGCTTAGTCTTTCTTTTTCTTGTTCATGATCACCAGCACCGCCACAATGGCGATAACGGCCACGGCGCACAGAACGATCAGCAGCGGGATGTTGCTGGTGTCGCCGGTGACGGCGGGGGTGACGCCCCATGCGGAGACAGTCGTCACCGCGCACAGCGCGGCACACAGGGCAGCGGAAACAAAACGCTTCATAAGATTCTCCTCTTTTCCCAAATGATTTTGTTTTATAGATAATTCAAGGGGTTGACAAACGTACCGTTGATCTTGATGCCGAAGTGGCAGTGGTTGCCGCTGGACACACCGGTGGAACCCATGCGGGCCACCTGCTGTCCCTTATACACATGCTCACCCACCGAGACCACCAGCGAGCTGTTATGGCCGTAGTAGGTCTGGTAGCCGTTGCCGTGGTCGATGATGATGAGATAGCCGTAGCCGCCCTGCCAGCCGGAGTAGGTGACGGTTCCGCCGTCGGCGGCGCAGACCGCCGTGCCGTAGCTGTTGGCAATGTCAATGCCCTGGTGGTAGGTGCTGGCGCCGCGGATACCGGTATTGCGGTAGCCGAAGCGGGAGGTGAGATAGCCGCTGCAGGGCCAGCGGAACGTACCCGAGGGGAACCATGTGGGACGGGGGATGGTACCTCTGCGCTGGGTCTCCGTCACAGGCTCGCTCAGCGTTACGGAGGCCACCACCTGACGGGCGGTCTCCTCGCCGTTGATGTAGGTCACGTTGGCCGTCACATCCGCCTTGCCGAATACGCCGGCGGAGATGACCTTATAGTCGCCCTGATACATGGTGTCGTCATCCTGATACTCCACCTGATAGGGGACGTCCTGCACATAGTTCTGCCGCTCCACGTCCACCACCGTCAGATAGGGTACGGCGTTGGAGATGGTCAGCACATCGCCCACCCGCAGCAGCTTGGGATCATAGCCGGGGTTGGCGTTGAGCAGATCCTCCACGGACATGCCGTAGAGTTCGGCAATGTAATAGTAGCTGTCGCCGGACTTCACGGTGTAGGTGACCTCTCCGGCCTTGGTGGCGTTCAGGATCTCGGCGATGTTGCCCAGATTCATCACAAGGGAGGCGTCCACATACTCCTGCCGGATCTCAACGTTTTCCA
Source organism: uncultured Oscillospiraceae bacterium (assembly GCA_934569425.1). GTDB lineage: Bacteria > Bacillota > Clostridia > Oscillospirales > Oscillospiraceae > Vescimonas. The sequence goes on along the minus strand of CAKTKM010000008.1, from coordinate 4,816 downwards.
CGAAGTAGGAGTCCACCGTATTGGCGGTGATATAGCCCTTCTTCAGCTGATCCAGCAGCTCCTCCAGCGCGTTGGGGAAGGTGGTGGCCGCCACCGGCTCACCATCGATATACAGCACATAGGCATATTCCACCATGCCCAGCTCTTCCGAGAGGTTTTCGGTGAATTCCTCCCGGCTCTCCACCGTCTGACGGCGCACAACGCCCACACGGGTGTCCAGCTTGTCCAGATTCACGCTGTAATCCGCGTCGCCCAGCGTCTGCCGGGTGATGTCCTCCAGATCGTTCACCACGGTGCTGACGGTGCGGATGCCAGACACGGTCCCCAGCTCGTTGCCGTCATAGGAGGCCGTGGTGCCGATGGTATACAGCGACAGCAGCGCGCACAGCGCCACAACGGCCAGCGCGCCGCTGAAAAAAGCCACCGGATGACTCTTGATCTTGTCCACATAGCTCTGGAAGGTGTGCGCCGCGTCGATGTGCCTGCGGCGGCGCTGGGTCACGCGCTCGTGAAGCTCGGCGGTCAGGCGGGGGATGCTGCCGGCCACATAGAGACAGAACTGGGCAATGCGGTAATCGGATTCCGGGAACTTCCGGTGCCGGCTGGCGTTCTTCTGGTGGCGCACGTCACGGCGCAGGGAGGTGAAAAACGCCCGGATCCGCAGCCGCAGCCGGTCGATCCCTCCTGCAATGTCTGCCCGCTGGCGGTGGCCGCTCTCCTCTATCAGGTAGAAGCGCCATTCTTTCAAATTGTCAACCCACAGGTTCCACAGGGCGGACAGGGACATTCGACCGGGATCCGTGTCCTTCTGCGGTGTGGGAGGTGTTGGAGTCTGTTTCATGAAATACTCACCTGAAAATCTAAAATTCACTCATCGGTCATCATACTCCGCCGCCATCGCAGCGTCAAGTAAACATTGTATGAACGCGTGTTGCGCCATGCCGCTCAATACCGCTGATTCAGCAGGTGGATCATGGCGGCGATGGTGCCGTTTCGGGCGTCCGGCAGAATGTGGACGCCCGGCACCTGATGGACAGGCGCGATGGCGTTTTCCGGTGCGAAGGGGATGGCGGAAACGCCCAGCATACCGATGTCGTTGGCGTGGTCGCCCACGCAGTAGACGTTTTCCATGGAGATGTGCAGCAGCTTTGCCAGATGCCGCACCATCTCGCCCTTGTTGGCGCCCTTGGCGGTCAGCTCCAGCAGATAGGTGCTGCTGGGAACCACCTCATACTGCTCCGCCCACGGCTGGGCATTGATGTACCGGTGCAGGTCGTCGAGATACTGCTCCGGTATCTCGAACAGCGCCTTGCTGATGGGCGCCGGTGCCTGATCAATGGAGTCCAGCATGGTGGTGGCCTCGTGGGTCAGATGCAGGTGCGCCATGGTCAGCTCATTGGGCTGCAGGGCGAAAATGGCATTGTCATCGTGATACAGCTCCACCGCCGCCCGGGGCCATGCTTCCAGCACCTGCACGATGTGGGGGCGCACCGTATCCGGCAGAAACGCCGTATAGAGATACTTCCGCGTTTTGAAATCGAAGATGGCCGCGCCGTTGAACAGGATGGTGGGGCCGTTCATGGGCAGATCCCGCCGCACGGTCTCAAAGGCCGGCAGGGCGCGGCCGGTGGCCACGGAAAAAATGCCGCCCTCCGCCATGAAATACTCGATGGCCGCCCGGTTCTCCGGCAGAAGATCCGGCATCGGCTCCAGTCCCTTCAGGGCGTTCTCCGTATAAATCAGCGTGTTGTCAAAATCGCTGGCGATCAATACGCCTGTAAACTTTCCCATATGTTATGCCTCGCTGGCGGGATTGCCGCCGGTCTTGTTGCCACCGCTGCGGCGCCATCCGCCGCGGCTTCTGCGGCGGGGAGCGCGTCCTTCGCCGTCCTTGGCGGGAGCCGTCCCGCCCTCGGGTCCTGCCTTGGGGGCGTTATTGCCGCCGGAAGGAGCGTTGCTGTCATTTCCGGACGGGGCAGGGGTCTTATCGCCGCCGCGTCCGCGTCCGCCGCGGCTCCTGCGGCGGGACGGGCGACCTTCACCCTCCCGGCGGGAGGTCTCGTCCTCCCTACCGGCAGGCGCAGCCTGCGGCGCGTCAGCTTTGGCAGGCTTTTCCTTTTTGCCCTCCGGCCGGGGAGCGGCGGTCTCCTGCGGCGCGCCGCCCTTGTTCCGCCGTCGTCCGCTGCGGCTTCTGCGGCGGGCGGAGCGTCCCTCCGCCGGCTCGCTGCCGAAAGTGGAGGAGGATGCGCCGTAATCGGCAAACAGGTCGGGGATCAGCAGCTCCTCGGCGGCCATCGGCTCCACATACCGCTCCGGCCGCTCCTTGGGAACGGCAATGCCATCCCGGCTGCCTTTGCCGTTGCGCAGCACGCATACCTCGCAGTTGTGATAGCAGCGGGGCGTGTCGGGGCGTTCATCCAGCCGGACGTTGACGGTCTCCTTCAGTACGTTGATGTCGCTGACGTTGCCGGGGCCGTCCGGTGTCAGCACAAAGGAGTCGTTCTTCGGCATCCGCTTGATGGCATCCTCATAGGCGTCCTGCTCGTATTTCAGGCAGCACATCAGCCGCCCGCAGGTACCGGAGATCTTGGTGGGGTTCAGACTCAGGCTCTGGGTCTTGGCCATTTTGATGGACACCGGCACAAACTCGTCCATATAGGACGCACAGCAGAAGGGACGTCCGCAGATGCCCAGTCCGCCCAGCATCTTGGCCTCATCCCGCACACCGATCTGCCGCAGCTCGATACGGGAGCGGAACACGCCCGCCAGATCCTTCACCAGTTCACGGAAATCCACGCGGCCGTCCGCCGTGAAGAAGAACAGGATCTTGCTGCCGTCAAAGCTGCATTCCACCCGCACCAGCTTCATGTCCAGCCCATGCTGCAGGATCTTCCGCTGGCACACGTCGAAGGCATCCTTTTCCCGTCCGCGGTTGTAGGCCGCCGTGTGCCGGTCGTTGTCGGTTGCCAGACGCAGCACCGGGCGCAGCGGCTTGATCACCGCCTCGTCCGCCACATCGTGATTGCCCTCCGCGCACTGGGCGAACTCCGGCCCCTGCGCCGTCTCCACCACCACGTCGTCGCCGGTGTGTACCGTCAAACCGCAGGGGTCGAAATAGTAGGTCTTGCTGCCGCTGCGAAAGCGGACAGAGATCACGGTTGTCATAATTGGTATACCTTCCTTTCTGAAGGAGATCATTACAGCAGCGTGTCGGCCAGCTCGGCGTTCAGCGCGCCCAGCACATGTCCCACACCCACATTGTATTGACATTCTCCGGCATAGCGGCGCAGAAGCTCCGTCAGCGCCAACAGCTGCCGGCGGTCAAAGGCGCGGCACAGCGCCTGTGCGCCGATGCCGCAGCCGCCGGAGCGGCCGCACTTCGTCAGCAGCGCGTCCGCGGCCATCTGCCACGCGCCCTCCACCATGGCCAGCAGGTTCTCCCGCTTCATGCGGCGGCTCTCCATGCCGGTCAGACACGCCGCCAGCGCCTGCGGATCCCGCTGCGCCAGTACGCAGCAAAGCTGCAGGGCGTTGTCGCCCTCGTCTGCGTCCTGCTCCTCCGGCGCGTCCAGCCGCAGCGCCACGCAGCGGGAGCGGATCGTGGGCAGCAGCTGATGCAGCGTATCGGCGCAGAAGACGAACGCGGCATAGGCCGGTCCCTCCTCCACGATCTTCAGCAGTACATTCTGATCCTGTTCGGTCAGCTGGGCGCAGTCGGGAAACAGATACACCTTCCGCTCCCCTTCGTTGGGGCGGATGTAAACGTCCTGCCGCAGCGCCCGGATGTCGGCCACGCTCAGCTCCTTGCGCTCCGTGTCCCGCACCTCCGTCACGTCGGGGTGGATCCCCTCCATCACCTTGCGGCAGACGTTGCATTGCAGACAGGGGCGCTGTCCCCCGCTGCGGCACAGGTGCGCCGCGGCGATATAGCGGGCGGGACGCAGCTTGTCTCCCGCGCCGGCCAGAATCACCGCGTGGCTCAGCTGTCCCCGTCCCGCCGCCGTGCGGACGGCGTTGGCCCATATGCTGTTGTAGGTCTCCGCCTGTGCCATTTTCGTCCTCCGCCGCGGGCAGAACACGCCGCCGTTTTCACAAATTCATAATAGTATACCACGAAACGGCCCCCTGCCGCAAGTCCTGAGACGGGATTCCCAAAAAAAGTTTCCGCCGGGGGCGATATTTCTACGAAAAAGCGGGGAATAAAGAGAAAATAAGCTTGCTTTTACGGGGAAAGCTGGTTATAATATAGCGGTTGATGGAGCATATTAACAAAATCGCCGTAAAAGCTTCTAAAACACTAAAAAATGCGTGAAAAACAAAATATTATTTTGTATTACGGAGGATACCTAAATGAGCAAGAAGTTTTGCTATCTGTTCACCGAGGGCAACGCGAAGATGCGTGAGCTGCTGGGCGGCAAGGGTGCCAATCTGGCTGAGATGACCAACATCGGTCTGCCTGTGCCGCAGGGCTTCACCATCACCACCGAGGCCTGCACCCAGTATTACGAGGACGGCCGCCAGATCAACGCCGGCATTATGGCCGAGATCATGGAATATATCGAGAAGATGGAAAAGATCACCGGCAAGAAGTTCGGCGACCATGAGAATCCTCTGCTGGTCTCCGTCCGTTCCGGCGCCCGCGCCTCCATGCCCGGCATGATGGACACCATTCTGAATCTGGGTCTGAACGAGGACGTGGTGGACGTGATCGCCAAGAAGTCCAACAACCCCCGCTGGGCGTGGGACTGCTACCGCCGCTTTATCCAGATGTACTCCGACGTGGTCATGGAGGTGGGCAAGAAGTATTTCGAGCAGC
>CAKTKM010000007.1 GCA_934569425.1 uncultured Oscillospiraceae bacterium | reverse complement strand
ATAGAAAGCGCACAGGACTGCATAGATGTTGAACTCGATAGCGGAGAAATCAAGTCCTTTTATCCGGACGATATTGAGAGCATTGAGGTAATCGGCTGATGGACAACTTCAAGGCGATTTATAAGCTGTTTCTTGCGTGGGAGCGCTCCATGGACTTGCCAGCATTCGCTTCAGGCGGTGGAAAGCGAGTTCTCCCGCGAGAGCATCACCGCGGTCTGTTCCTATCACAAGAACAAGTGGGTCACGCCCGCCATGGAGTTGTTCATGAAATTGACGCGGGAGCATTTTGCGTCGATGCGGCCTGCGGAATGACGGGGAACGGAGTGCTCCGGCGGCTTGAAAGCGACTTGCGCCCATGCCCGGTTGTGTGCTATGATAGGACAACAAGAGGACAGCCGCCCCTTGCGGCGCAATCATTATGACGGGAGGTATGCGCTATGGCATCGCGCACCGTATCCAACTATGAGATCATGCGGGACAACGCCGCGGCCGCTTTCCTTCGCTTTGATCAGGCGGCTATGATCGAGAAGTTCGCGCTGGCCAACGATCCGGCGTATCTCTACATCCGCTTTGTTGACCGCGACCACCGCATCGACCGGAAAACCGGCGCGGTCACATGGTCGGAGGACGGCTTTCGCACGGCGCACCTGGCCGACTATAACGCCGCCATGACCATTTATGACCTGCTGTGTGACGCCAAGCCCCTGTGCCATCTGTCCGGACAGTGGGTCAATGTGGCTAGCTTGTCCGCCATTCAGGGCGGCACACTGGCGAAAAGCGGGGATCTGTTTCTGATCTCCGCCGCCGACTTTACCGGCCAGACCGCCGCGCTGGATCATGCCTGCCGCGCCCTGCACGGGGTACCGCTGGAAAAGGGGGATGTGGCCTATCAGCTGCAATTGTTTCCGTTCCTGCCGGTGATCCTGCGGTTCTGGGACGCGGACGAGGACTTTTCCGCCAGCTTGCAGGTGCTGCTGGACAAGAATACACTGGATTTTATCCATTATGAGACGCTGATGTTTGCCCTGTCGCATTTGATGCAGCGTTTGCGGCAATTGGGCTGCGGCGGAGAATGCGCGTAAGGCAGAGGAGGTTTTCGGCATGGCGATGGGCGCTGTTTGCCAGCTGACATTGAAGACGCCGGAACGAATCCGGACGCGGGACGCCGCCCGCTATCTGGGGGCGCAGGGATTGCCGGACACCGCCACGGCGGCGCTGCTGGAGCGCTGCGCGCCGCCGCTGCTGGAGGCTGCCACGCCGCGTGCCGTCTGGCTTTTGTCCAACGTGGAGGAGCTGGCCGCCGCCGGACTGCTGGAGGGGCGGGACATCCGCCGTCACCTTGCGTGCTGCCGGAGGGCGGTGCTGCTGGCGGTGACCCTCGGCCCCATGGTGGACGCCTGTATCCGCCGCGCTGCCGTGGGGGATGTGGCTGCCGGTGCGGCCACGGACGCGCTGGCCTCCGCACTGGCGGAGCAGGCGGCGGACGACGCGGAGGCGCGGCTGCGCCATTGGGCGGCGGAACAGGGCTGGTATCTGACCGGACGGTTCTCCCCCGGCTACGGCGACTGGCCCATCACCGTCCAGCCGCTGCTGGCGGACACGCTGGACGCGGCGCGGCAGATCGGCCTGTATGTAACAGACTCCTATTTGATGACACCCCGTAAGAGTATCACCGCATTGCTGGGCGTCAGCGAACATCCGGTCACGGGACAGCTGGCGGGCTGCGGACACTGCATCCTCCGCGACCGGTGCGACTATCGAAAGAGAGGGATCACCTGTGCAGAGCAATGAATTGTTTACCCAATCCCATACCCTTCTGCTGGACGGCGGCATGGGAACCATGCTGCAGGCAGCCGGTCTCCGGCTGGGCGCCCGTCCGGAGGAGCTGAACCTCACCGATCCGGACACCATTACCCGGATCCACGGCCTGTACGCCGCGGCGGGCAGCCGGATCATCAATACCAATACCTTCGGCGCGTCCGCCCATAAGCTCGCCAAAAGCCCCTATACGGTGGAGCAGGTCATCGCCGCGGGGGTCGCCTGCTGTAAAAAGGCCTGTGCGCCCTACGGCGCACTGACCGCACTGGACATCGGCCCGTTGGGGGAGCTGCTGGAGCCCAACGGTACGCTGCCCTTTGAGACCGCTGTGGAGGAGTTTGCCCGTATCGTCCGCGCCGGTGCGGCTGCCGGCGCCGATCTGGTGATGGTGGAGACCTTTACCGATCTGTACGAACTGAAGGCGGCGCTGCTGGCGGTGAAGGAAAACTGCGACCTGCCCGTGCTGGCCAGCATGAGCTTTGAGGCGCGGGGGCGCACCTTCACCGGCTGCACGGTGGAGAGCTTCGCCGCCACCGCCCGCGGTCTGGGAGCGGACGCGCTGGGCATCAACTGCTCACTGGGGCCGCAGGAGATCTTCCCCATGGCGAAGTGCCTGGCGGAAGCGCTGCCCGGAGACTTCCCGGTATTCGTGAAGCCCAACGCGGGTCTGCCCCGCGCTGACGGCAGCGGCTATGACATCACGCCGGAGCTGTTTGCCGAACAGATGGAGCCCTACCGTGATCTGGGGCTGTTTGCCGCCGGAGGCTGCTGCGGCACCACGCCGGAGTTTATCCGCCTGCTGAACGATGTGTTCCGTGGCTGCGCCGTGGGGCGTCCTGTCCATCCTATGCCCTCGGTGGTCTGCTCACCGGTGGAGTGCGTGGTGATCGACGGCACCACCGTGGTGGGCGAGCGGATCAATCCCACCGGAAAGAAGCGCCTGCAGCAGGCGCTGCGGCAGGGGGACATGGATTATGTGCTGGAGCTGGCTGTAGCGCAGGCGGAGGCCGGGGCGCAAATTCTGGATGTGAACGTCGGTACCCCGGAGGTGGACGAGCCTGCCATGCTGGAGCAGGTGGTCAAAACGCTGCAGAGCGTGGTCAGTCAGCCATTGCAATTGGACTCCACCAACGTGGAGGCGCTGGAGCGGGGGCTGCGTGCCTATAACGGAAAGCCGCTGGTGAACTCCGTCAACGGGGCGCCCGCTGTGCTGGAGCATGTGCTGCCCCTGTGCAGAAAGTACGGCGCGGCGGTGATCGGCCTGACGGTGGACGGCGCAGGCGTTCCCTCCGGCGTGGAGGAGCGCGTGGCCATCGCGCGCCGGATCCGCGATGCGGCGCTGGCGGCGGGTATCCCCCTGGAGGATATTTACATCGACTGTCTGGCGCTGACCGCCAGCGCGCAGCAGGAGGACGCTTTGTCCGCCGTAGATGCGCTGGAACGGTGCAAAAAGGAGTTGGGGGTGCGCACCATCCTGGGTGTGTCCAACATCAGCTTCGGCCTGCCCTGCCGCGCCTATCTCAATACGATCTTTCTTACGCTGGCCATCCGCGCGGGGCTTGATCTTGCCATCATGGATCCCGCCAGTCAGGAGATGATGGCGGCTATCTACGCCTATAACGTGCTGTCCGGACGGGACAGGCAGTGCGCCGCCTATGTGGAGCGCTACGCCGGGCGTGTTCCCGCGGCTGCCGCGCTGGCTAAGGTCATGCAAAGCGCCTCTGCCGGCGGCGTGACCTACAGCGTCAGCGCATCCGCCGTTTACGCTCCGCTGATGAAGGCGGTGGAGCAGGGACTCAAGGGCGAGGCCGCCTCCGCCGCCCGGGCGCTGCTGCAGGAGAAGGGGCCGCTGGAGCTGGTGGACGGCGCACTGATCCCCGCGCTGGACGCGGTGGGCGCCAAGTACGAAAACGGGACACTGTTCCTGCCGCAGCTTTTGCAGGCCGCCAGCGCCGCCCAGAGCGCCTTTGACGAGGTGAAGAACGCCATTGCCCTGCGGGGCGGCAGCGGCACCGGAAAAGGCCGCATCGTCCTTGCCACCGTCCACGGCGACGTTCATGACATCGGCAAGAACATTGTGAAGGTCATTCTGGAAAACTATGGCTTCGAGGTCGTGGATCTGGGACGGGACGTTCCGGTGGAAGCGGTGGTCAACGCCGTGCGGGACGGGGACGTGCATCTGGTGGGGCTGTCCGCCCTGATGACTACCACGCTCAAGAGCATGGAGGAGACCATCGCCGCCCTGCGGGCTGCGCGGCTCCCCTGCAAGATCATGGCCGGCGGCGCTGTCCTGACGCCGGAGTACGCCAAAAAGATCGGTGCGGATTACTACGCCAAGGATGCCAAGCAAAGCGCCGACATCGCCAAGAGCTTTTTCAGCGTGGGGTAAGCGGAGCGAGGTGGGCTTCGGTTCCCGCGCCACGGAATGACCGCATTCCAACGAAAGAGGTGAACGCCCATGCTCCGTATGGAGATCGCGCTGCTTCTGATCCTTGCCTTTGTGGCCTATATCTATTTTTCTGCCAAGCGGGAGCGGACACCGCTGCACCACACGTTTTCCCTGCTGCTCGTGACGGTGTTGGTGCATCTGGCCTTTGACGCCGCTACCGTTTACACCGTGAACCGGCTGGATACGGTGCCGCCGGTGCTGAATAACGTCCTGCACAGGCTCTTTATCGGCACCATGCTGCTGGTGGTGTATCTGTTTTACCAGTATATCGCCATTCTGGTGGAGGAGGAGGCCGGCAGCCCACGCCGTATGGATCTGGCGGCCCGCATCTATCTGGCGGTGTCGGAGCTGGGGGTACTGGTGGTACTGCCGGTGCGGTACACCCAGACGCCGCAGGGCAACTACTCCTCCGGGATCCATGCCAGCGTGTGCTATGCCAGCGTGGGCTTTTACCTGCTGCTGTGCGCGGGGCTGCTGGTGTGCCATTGGCGGAGCATCTCTCATAGAAAGAAGTTTGCCATCGGCGCGGCGCTGCTGATCGAGTTTTCCGTGTGCATTCTGCAGGGCTTCAACCCTACATGGCTCATCAGCGGCATGGGCATCACCCTGATGACGCTGTCCTTTTATCTGACGCTGGAGAATCCCGATATTCTCCGCGGCGAGCTGGTGGAACAGAAAATGTCCATGCTGTATCTGAAAAGTCAGGTCAATCCCCATTTCCTCTATAACACGCTGGATGCTATCCGGATCCAGGCCCAGCTGGACGGCGACAGGAAGGTGGCGGATCTGCTCATGCGGCTGGTGGATTTCTTCCGCCGCAGCGTGAAGGTGGATCAGCCCATGGTGCCGCTGGAGGACGAGCTGGAGTTGCTGGAGGCGTATCTCGACCTGATGTGCTACCGCTATCCGGAGCTTTGCTGCCGGTATGACATCGATCCCGCCCTCTATGAGGCCATGGTGCCGACTGAAGGTGGGGCTGTTTCAGCGGCGCGCCGCCAGCCAGCCGGAGCAGGGCGAGGAGCGTCCCATCACCGGTCTGACCCGCTATTTGCAGACCCATCTGGCGGAGGACATCAGCCTGAACCTGCTGGCGGAGGAATTCCATCTCAGCGCACCCTATATCAGCCAACTGTTCAAAAACGAGATCGGCGTCAATTTTCTCACCTATCTGACCAACATCCGCATGGAGCAGGCGCGGAAGCTGCTGCTGCTGTCTACCTCACTGCCCATCGCCGAGGTATCCCAGCAGTGCGGCTACGGCGATTACCGCGTGTTTACAAAAGTCTTCAAGAAATCCGAGGGGGTCACCCCGTCCCAGTACCGCAGGGACTTTCTGGAGAGCGAAACATGATCCCTACGGCGTGCCGCCCTGCGCGGCACGTTCTTTTTTGCCTATTCTTCAATTTTGACACATTCGCCTGCAAAAGCTGCCTATCGGCGGAAGCCGCCGTGAGGTACAATAGCACCATGATCAAGAAACGAACGCAAAGGAGAGTGTATCATGAAAAAGAGACTATACCGTTCCACGGAAAACAAGGTCATCGCAGGCGTCTGCGGCGGGATCGCCGCGTATTTTGACATTGACCCCACGCTGGTGCGGCTGGGCTGGGTGCTGTTCTGCGTACTGGGCGGCAGCGGCGTGCTGGCCTACATCATCGCCGCGCTGATCATCCCGGAGGCCCCCGCGGGAGGTATTTCGGAATGAGGGCGCTGCGTTTTCTGGCGCTGGCGCTGTGCGGCGTTTCCACCGCGGCGCTGCTGCTGTGCCTGTTTACCGAAGGACATGACGCCCTGTGCCTGCCGCTGGCGCTGCTTATTGACGACACCATTACCTGTGCCATGGCCGCGCCCCTGTATGGCGCTGTCCTGCGGTATCTGAAAGCGGAGCTGGCGGATGGTACGCCTTTCACCGACAGCGGCGCCGCGGCGCTGCGCCGCCTGGGCGTGCTGACCATCGTGCTGCCGATCATCAGCCTGGCGCTGCGGACCATTCCCTACAGCGCCTTTGCTGTTGCCCTTCCCAGCGACAGGAGCAACGTGGAGACCGTGATCCCCGGTATCATGCTGATCCTGATGTCGGTGGTGTGCCGCTATGGCGCGGAGCTGGCGGCGGCACGGCCGGAGGCCGCCATTATGGCAGGGACGGAAGCGGAAAAGGAGATGATCTGATCATGCGGGACTTTTTGTCTGCCGCGCTGCCGTGGGTGCTGGCAGGGGTGGCGGTGATCATTCTCTGCGCAGGCGGCAGCCGCAAAAAGCCCACAGACGGCGAAGCCGAAGATCAGGAGGGACAGCGGATCGCCGTTGGTATGAGTCTGGGACTGCTGCTGGGGATCCTGCTGGACGCCTGCGGCCTGTGGGAGGATCACAGCTACGGTTTGGCACTGGGACCCCTGTGGGGTATGGCGCTGGCGGTTCTGACCGACCGGATGAAAAAAACGCGGCGAATCTGATAGTAATTTGTAATATCCATTCAGCAATATACAGTTTGTTGTCGAAAAAGGAGAAACGGAGCGGGAACTCCCGCTCCGTTTCTCCTTATGTCCTTCTGCGCAGCCAACGCGGCCAGTGCCATAACGGCTTTATGGCCACCACTACGCGGCGGATTTGACCGCAGCCCTCGCACAACTCAGGCTCCCGGGAGAGCTGCACTTTCGCTCCACGATAAGCTGAAGTATATTGCACAGTATGAGGGGCGTTCGGCCATTGGACAGATCGTCTATCTGCTGCGGCAATGTATACGGGAGTTCGAGGCACGGGAAGGCGTTATTCCGATGCCGGAGGAGGAAAAAGAGGACTGACGGTCATACCGTCAGTCCTCTTTTTGCGCGGTAAACAGCCGGAATGCCAGCTCCGCCTGCGTGTGCAGCAGCGCGAGGCCATCCAGCACCGGCAGTCCCCGGGATTGCGCCGCCGATAGCAGTGCCGTCCGGCGGGGCTGGTACACCAGATCATACACCAGCCCGCCGCAGTGATCCAGAAAGCGAAAGCTGTCAAATGGTTCGCAGCCGGTCATGCCCAGCGGTGTGGCGTTTACCAGCACGTCGCAGTCCGGCGCCGCGTCCGGCAGCGTCTGCCACAGACAGGCGGTCACACCCCAGCCCGCTGTTTTCTCCGGATGGCGGCAGCAGACAGTCACACGGCTGCCGACGCCAAGGGCGGCGTGTGCCACCGCCGAGGCGGCGCCGCCGCTGCCCAGCACCAGTACCCGCTTTCCTGCCGGAGGGAAGGGAAGCGAGGCCACGAAGCCCGCCCCATCGGTGTTATAGCCGGTGGCGCGGCCATGGCGCACCACCACGGTGTTTACCGCGCCCATGACCGCTGCGTCGCCCTCCACAGCGTCCAGCAGCGGCAGGATGTGCTGCTTATGGGGCATGGTGACGTTGAAGCCGTCATAGGCACCCTGTTTGGCCTGCGCCACAAAGGCCGCCAGCTGCTCCGGGCGGACCGTCACGGCCTCGTAGGATCCCTCCAGTCCCTTTTGCCGCAGCAGCGCGGTGTGGAGGGACGGCGACAGACTGTGCTGCACCGGATCGCCGATCACACAAAGTCGGTACATGATTTCTCCTTTACAGCAATTGCTGTTCCAAGTGTTCCAGCGTTTCGATGGCCCGCAGATAGCCATCGAAGCCCTGCCCGGAGATCATGGCCGCGCAGGCGGGAGCCGTGACGGAGTTCCGCCGCCAGGGTTCCCGGGTCGTGATGTCGCTGATATGCACCTCCACCGCCGGGACGGACACGGAACGCAGAGCGTCGTGAATGGCATAGCTGTAATGGGCGTAGGCACCGGGATTGATCACAATGCCGGTGGTGCCGTCATCGTCCGAATCCTGAATGGCGTCGATCAGTGCGCCCTCGTGATTGGACTGGACAAACCGCGCCTGATGCCCGCGGGAGCGGGCGTAGTTACCGATCAGACGGCACAGCTGGGCGTAGGTGCCGTGACCGTAAATATCCGGCTCCCGTTTGCCCAGCAGGTTCAGGTTGGGGCCGTTGATGACCAGAATCTTCATATGCTCCTCCAAAGTCCGGCGGCCTGTGCCGCCAGCTCCTCCGCTGTGCCGCCGGTAAGAACGGCATCGGCGCAGTCCAGATACCATGCCCGCCGCTGGCGGGACAGCTCCGATAGAGTGTATTTCTTCAGCAGCGGCCGTTCCCGGTTCCCAAGGCAGGACGCGATGTCTGACAGGTCTCTGTCCAAAAACACCACAAGGCCACTGCCTTTCAGCAGCAGACGGTTTTCCTCCGCCGCAACGGCGCCGCCGCCGGTGGCGATGACACTCTCCGTTCCGCCGCACAGCTGCCGCAGGGCACGGCGTTCCGCGGCGCGGAAGTACGCTTCGCCCTTCTGGGCAAAGATGGCGGGAACAGACAGCCCCTCCGTCTCCTCCACGCAGGCGTCACAGTCGAAAAAGGGGAGGGAGAGCCGCAACGCCGCCAGACGTCCTACGGTGGTCTTTCCGCTGCAGGGCAGGCCGATGAGGATCAGATGACGGCTCATTGCTCCACCTCGCAGGTCTGGTCGATGATGGCGCGGAAAATGCCCTCCATGGCGGTGCGGTACTCCGGCGCCATGTCGCCGCGGCTGCGCAGTACCTCCGCCTCCCGCCGGGGATCCCGGAGGGGGAGACCCTTTTCCGCCTTCAATGCGCCGATCTTCTCCGCCGTCTGGAACCGTTTTGTCAGCAGTTCCGCGATCTCGCTGTCGATGGCGTCGATCTCGCCCCGATAGCCGGTGAGATCCTCCTGCGGCGTTTCCTGCCACAATTGGCAGATGGCCAGCGCCGCGGCGGCCTCCACCACCGGCGCCGCCCGCAGGGCGATGCAGCTGTCATGCCGTCCGGACGCAGAGAGGGTCACATTCTCCATCCGCGCCAGATCCACGGTTTCCTGCGGTTTGGCGATGGTAGGCGTGGGCTTGAAGGTGACGGTGAAAACCACCGGCATACCATTGGTGACACCGCCGTTGACACCGCCGTTGTGGTTGGCCTCCGTCCATACGCGGCTGCCGTCTGTCCGCAGGGGGTCATTGGCCTGCGAACCCCGCATGGCGGCAAAGTCCTCTCCCGCGCCGAAGCCGATGGCCTTTACGGCGGGAATGGCAAACACATGGCGGGCGATCTCACTCTCCACCGCGTCATACCAGTCCGGCCCGCCCAGACCGGCGGGCAGACCCTCCACGGTGCAGGTGATCTGGCCGCCTACGCTGTCGCCCCCGGCTTTGGCGGCGGCGGCACGGCGGCGGAGCGCCTCTTCGTCTACCACCTGCGCCGTTACGGTAACGCCCTGACAGGCAAGGGCGGTTTTGGCGATGCTGCCTGCCGCCGTCAGCGGCGCTGTCAGCCGTCCGGAGAAGTGTCCGCCGCCCCGGTAGTCCCGAAAGCCCTTTCCCTTTACAAACGCGGTGTAATCCGCGTGTCCGGGACGCGCCACGGTGCGCAGCGCCGCGTAGTCCTCCGGGCGGGCATCCTGATTGTCCAGCACCATCACCAGCGGCATGCCGGTGGTATGGCCTTCGAACACACCGGAGAGAAACCGCACCGGATCGGTTTCCCGCCGGGCGGTGGTCAGTGCGCCGCCTGCCCGGCGGCGCAGCAGATCGCGCTCCATTTGCAGCCCGTCTATGGGAAGCCCTGCCGGAACATGCCGCAGCAGAATCCCCACCACGGGGCCGTGGGATTCACCGAACAGCGTATAATCCATCATGCGTTCATCCTCCGTTTTCCTCCGCTTCCTCCGCTTTTCCGCCCAGCAGGGCATAATCCCGCCAGAAATCCTCGTAGGATTTCGTGACACATTCGCTGTCTCTCAGCAGCACCGGACGCCGGCAAAACAGGGCAGCGCAGGCGCACAGCATGGCAATGCGGTGGTCGCGGAAGGGATCCACCGTCACGCCGCCCTCCAGCGGCTTCCCGCCGGAAACGGTCAGGCCGTCCGGCTGCTCCACCGTCTCCGCGCCCAGCGCCGACAGAAGGCTGGCCACCGCGTGCAGGCGGTCGCTTTCCTTTTTTCGCAGAAATGCCCCGCCGGTAAAGCGGGTGGTCTGATGTGTCAGAGCCGCCAGCAGCGCCAGCACAGGCAGCAGATCCGGCGTCTGGGATATGTCTACCGTCTCCGGCAGGCACCGCAGATGATCGGTGATGGCGCGATCCGCCTGACAGCTTTTTTCCGGCAGACCCGCTACCGTAATGCCGCCTCCCTGCAGAGCATTGACCGTCAGCCACCAGCTTCCAGCCGACCAGTCACCCTCCGCGGGGATCTCCGCCCGGAGAAAGGTCTGGGGAGCGGGGATGCGCCAGCCGCGCTCCGTCTCCTGCGCCGTCACGCCGTGGCGGCGCAGAACGTCCAGCGTCAGATCCACATATCCCCGCGACACCAGCGGCGTGGTCAGCACCAGCTCCGACGACGCGTGCAGCAGCGGCAGCGCCAGCAAAAGCCCGCTGACCGTCTGGGAGGTCTCGTCTCCCCGCAGGGCATAGCGCCCGGCGGTCAGCGGCGTGGTCACGCGATAACCGTCCGCCTCCCGCGTCACCGGATAGGGGGCGGAAAGCGGGCGCTGCAGCAGGCGGGGCGTACCGGTGAACCGCAGCCCCGTGCGTCCCTGCGCCATGGCCAGCGGCAGCAGAAAGCGCAGCGTGGCACCGGAGCTGCCGCAGTCGATGCAGCCGCTGCCCTCCGCCATGACCCGCAGCCCTGCCAGCGTGGCCTTTCCATCGTCGCCCCGCAGCGTTTCCGGCAGAGGCTGTCCGGATAGAAAGCGGCAGATCAGCTCCCGGTGCCAGAAGCTCTTGCTGTCCGGCACGGTCACGGTTCCCGCGAGGCGGGCGGGATAGAGCCGCCGCGTCATGTCAAGCCCTCCCAAAATGCCGCGGGAGGCACGTCCTCTATGCAGGCGCTTCCCACAGCCCGCAGCAAAACCAAGTGAAGGAGATCACCTTCCCGCTTCTTGTCATTTCGAATGTATCCCGCCAGTGCCTCTCCTCCGCGGGGCAGCGCCTCCGGCAGCTCCCAGCGCTGCAGCAGCGCAAGGAGTGTTTCATAGGCGTCCCCCACATCGTCTCCCCGCCGCAGCTGCCAGCGCAGCACGGCGGCCATACCGATGGCCACGGCCTCGCCGTGGGTCATGCGGTAGCCGCTGGCCGCCTCGCAGGCGTGGCCGACGGTGTGTCCGAAATTCAACAGCCGCCGCACACCGAGATCGTGTTCGTCCGCGGCTACCAGCGCCGCCTTGACGCTCAGACACCGCGCTATGATCAGCGGCCAGTCCGGTGTATCGGATGCCAGCAGCTCCAGCAGCGCGGCGTCCCGGATCAGGCCGTATTTGATGACCTCCGCCACGCCGCAGCGCAGCTGCCGCACCGGCAGGGTGGCAAGGCAGTCCGGATCGACCAGCACCATGCGGGGTTGATAAAACGCGCCCAGCAGGTTTTTTCCCTCCGGTAGATCCACGGCTGTTTTTCCGCCTACGGCGCTGTCTACCTGCGCCAGCAGCGAGGTAGGAAGCTGCACCAGCGGCAGTCCCCGCTGATAGCAGGCGGCGGCAAAGCCCGCCAGATCGCCGGTCACGCCGCCCCCCAGCGCCGCCACGCCGTCGCCGCGGGAAAAGCCCCGCTGTGCCAGCTGACGGGAAAGCGCCAGCCATGTCTCCGGTGTTTTGTGCGCCTCACCTGACGGGAAGGTCAGCATCTCGCCGGACAGTCCTGCCGCGGCAAGGCTCTCCTGTACGGCGCCGCCGTACAGCGCCGCCACCGTCTCGTCGGACACTACCGCCCAGCGGTGGATCCCCAGCGCCGACAGATATGCGCCGGTCTGCTTTCGTGCGCCGGGGCGGATATGCACAGGATAGCCGCCCCGGGGCAGCGAAACGGTCAGCGTCATAGGGCAGTTCCTCCTTTTTTGCAAGTGCTTCCCATTTTACCGCACTTTCAGATGGTTGTAAAGTGCCGGAAAACAGCGGTACAGAGCAAAAATGGGGGAATATAAGAATTTTTGCAGCGGCGTCCTTGTGTTTTGGGCGGAAATGGTGTATATATTAGTGTGATGATACCGGTGCAGCCGCGCCCGTAAGATGCGGCGCTGAACACCGCGGAAAAGGAGCGAGAAGCGATGAGACGAGTGATCAGTTTTTGGATGGCGCTGCTGTTGGCGCTGAGCCTGCTGCCCGCCGCCGCGTGGGCGGAGGAAACGGAGGATCTGTCCACTCCGCAGGAGGAGGTACAGCAGGAAGCCGTCCCGCAGGAGGAAGAACAGCCGGCCGGGGACGGCACAGAGCAGTCCCGGCAGCCGGAGGAGGCGTTCAGCCCCGCGCCGGAAGCCCTTGCCGCCGCGCCGGAGACCGTGGAGGCAGAAGGGGAAGAGGAAGGCGTGACCGTGGAGGCGGCGAACGTAGACGCGGCGCTGGAGGCGGCGGGATTTACCGCCGCGCCGAAACCCGACGCAGGCAAAAAAGAAACAGCCGGTGCGGTATGGTATACCGTTCAGGGAATGAGCGAGGGGCTTGTCACAGTTTCCTACGAGGGTTCCACCGCGGACTGCCGCCATATGACGCTGACGGTTCACAAGGGTACCGCCCAGCAGTGGCAGGCACTGTATCGATCCGGGCGGCAGAATGGCTATTACCACAGCATCCGGGCCGACATCATGTTCAACGCGCCTGCCGACGCAGTACGCGGCGCATGGATGTGCAACGATGCCAACAGCCATACTGCGGCGCTGGAGGACTTTCTGCGGGATGACCTGGCGGACTACATGGAGGACTATAACTTCAATGCCGGGGGGAAGGGTGGTTATACCTGCAACGGTACCGGCTTCGGCCTGGCGTGGATAGAACTTGAGAACGGCAAGGCGGTTCTGTCCGCCGACGCGGGCGAGGAGTCCTACCGATATCTGACAGTGTGGGACAATGACAGAAACGATGCCAACGGACGGCTGTATCGATACAACCTCGTGATCACCATTAAGGTGGAGGAGGATATTCGTTACGAATGGAGCGAGCAAAGCGTGATGGAAGCGCTCTTTTCGCAGGGCTACGCCGCGCCGGAGCTGGACAGTCAGTTTCAGCTGGAGCTGCCGGAGGGACTGGTACAGAACGTGGACTACACGCTGGACTACGATCCGGCGAAGGGAGCCCTGCATATCCGGCTGCTGCCGGGAGATCCCGACCACTGGAAGCTGGCGTACGAAAAGCTCTGCGAGCGGCATGACAGCGATCCCAACTCCTATCCCGCCTACTTTTACGCGGGGATGGGATTTCCCAACCCCAGCGGCACAGGCAACAAGGTACTGATGTACCCCAACGACAACGGCTATAACCTCGTTAACTTCGTCAACGGAAATGCTTACTGGCCGGCGGCTTATTCGGCGCCGGCAGGCTATCGTGCCGGCTGGACACCGTGGATCGGTTATGCGTGGGAGAGCGCGGACGGCTATCAGCATGCTGCCTTTGATCAGGGGATCGTCTATTCCGAGTATCTGGTGGTGGCATATGCCGACAAGGACGATCAGGCCATCAGCGGAATGAAATTTGCCATCGATGTGACCATCGAGGTGCCGCAGTCCTTCAGCTACGAGTGGAGCTCCTCTGTCAGTGAGTTGGATCAGAAATTGTGGAGTTCCGCCGGTTTTACCGCTCCGGAGATGGGTGACCTATCCGAGAACGGCGACAGGTTCGCTTTTGAAATGCCCGCCGGACTGGTGGAAGGCACCGACTACAGCTGCACATATAAAGACGGTGTGCTGACTGTTACGCTGTTTCCGGGCGACATGGATCACTGGCGCAGCGCACAGCTGGATTCCGTCATTGGCAGCCGGGAGGACGTCGTGACCTTCGCCGTTTATTACAGTGGACCGGAGGGCGCCGGAACGTGCTATCAGGCGGTGCTGGAGCCGGAGGATGCGCAGCGCCTGCTGGGCGCCGATTATCTGGACGTCCTTCCGGCAACGGATATTTCCGCGGATTCCGGCTACTTCGTCTGCGGCAACGGATTGCCCCTTGCGCAGACAAGCGTTGACGACGGCGGTACCAACGTCATCGTCGGCGGCGGACGGGAGGAATGCTATTACGCGGTGGTCTGGAAGAATGCCGACGGGACTTATACCAAGCACGCGGTGAAGGTGATCGTCCGCGCTGACGGTGATTTTTCCCATACCTTCCCCACGCTGAGCATGGGCAGGCTCCATACCGGCGATGACCGGCTGGGCTTTGAGCACTTCAGCGGCGCGTGGGCGCCGCCCCTTCGTAAGGACGGTTTGGTGGTGCTGGCTCCCGACACCGGCAAGACTTGGGCGGACATCGGAGGTACCGGAGACATCCGCGTTGCCGCCCCTGACGGCTACACCCTGCAATCCTGCTTCATCGACTATGCCGAAAACGGAAGCCAGACGGTGTATGGGCAGGAGATGAGCACCACCTATAGCTTACCGGTTTCCACGTTTGCCGTTTCGACCTATACGCTGCGCTGGCGCAGCGGGGATAACAGCAAACCCGACATCGTGGAGACGCTGGTCATCCGCGTGGAGAGACAGCCTCTGGGCAAGGTGTCGGGCGGCACCGGCGCGGTCAACATTCAGGATGTGCAGGCCATCTATGAGTATCTGGCGGAGCAGAGAGTGCCTGCCGCCGGAGAGAGCGCCTGCGATGTCAACTTTGACGGCACGGTGGATGTTTACGACCTGCAGCGGCTGTATGAATGCGTGGTGCTGGGTAATCCGTTGAGTTGAACAGAATATAAAGGATCGCGGGATCGGCTGATCCCGCGATCCTTTTATTCTGCTCTGGGGAGAAACAGCAGGTTTTCGTCCACCTGAATGTCAAAGCCGTCCACCTGCCCCCCGGCGGTGTACTGCCACATGTCGAAGCGGTAATAGAAATCCGGATAGCTGTTGTAGTCCGCCACCCATAGGGCGTAGTCCGTCAGGCGGCTGAGATCGTAGTGGTAGTACCCCTGCTGGCGGTTGATGTAGACCCCGGCCTGATAGCCTGCTTCCTCGATGGTCTGGCAGAAGGCCACGGCGCTGTCGGTCAGATTGGCGTAGTCATAGCCGTTGGTACGGGAATCCTCCGCCGCCACAGGCTCCCAATCGAAGTATACCGGAAGTTCCAGCGCGCGGCCTTTCAACAGCTCCAGTACATACCGGGCTTCCTCCCGTCCTTCCTCCGCCGTCAGCGCCTGCGAGAAAAAGTAGACGCCCGCGTCAATACCGGCGGCATGGGCGCCGGCCAGATGGCTGTCAAACCGTTCGTCCGGCTGCAGGGCGCCCTTGCCGTAGCCCCGGAAGCCCAGACGGATGACGGCGAATTCCACGCCGTCCGCCGCGGCCTTATTCCAGTCAACATTTTTCTGAAATACCGAAAGGTCGATGCCCCGCCGGACAGTGAACTCCGTGCCGATGTAATAGGGGCGCTGCTCCGGCTTTACAAACTGCCATGGCCGCAGGGGACTGACGGCAAAGTTCTCATGCGGGGTCAGCCACACGGTGTTGGCGCCGTCGTTGACGCGGATCTGCCCCGCGTGGGGATCCGGCTCCGTCCGCTCTGCCGCAGGCAGCAGCGAGCGCAGCACCAGCAGCGCCAGCACCACCGTCAGCACTGCCGCCGCGCTTAGACACAGCAGCGGCACCAGCGGGCGTTTTCTTCGCTTTTTTTGTCGGGTTCTGGTAATGGTCTCCATGGTCATTCTCCGGTCAGCGCCGCCATGAGCCGCTTTGCGAAAGCACGGGTGCGGACAGCCTTTTCCTCCTCCATAAAGGGGGTCTTGTAATTCTGATGCCGCTCTCCGTGCAGCCCCAGCCAGCGCAGGCGGGCGTGCTTACAGGTGCGCCGCAGGCTCTCTTCCCACAGATCGGTACCCTTCTCCACCCGGTAGCCGCAGGTGGTCAGTGCCGCCACGGCCTTGCCCTCCCACAGGGAGGGGCCTTTTTCATCGCCGTAGTATTTGCACAGGGCGTAAATGCAGCGATCCAGCGCCGCCTTCATGGGTGCGCTGCAGCTCCACAGGTAGATGGGGCTGGCCAGCAGCACCAGATCGCAGGCGAGGATGTCGGCAAATACAGCGGTCATATCGTCGTCAATGACACAGGCGGGGGTGTCCCAATCCCACTGGCACCCGCGGCAGGCCATGCAGGGGGAGAGGGATTCATCGTACAGCGAGTGGATCACCGCGGTATGACCGGCGGCGCGCCATTCTGACAGAAATTCCACCAGCAGGGCGCGGGTATTGCTCTCATTTCCACGGGGGGAGGCAAACAGCACACAGCATTTCATAGGCTCCGCTCCTTTCATACGCGGGTAAAGATGTGGATGTCGAAAGCGGCAGTGGTGGTCAGACTGTCCAGCGCCGCCAGACGTTCCTTGCCTGCGCGGGGTGTTTTCCAGCAGTAGGGCGTCATACCGAACAGCGCCTGAATATCCGCCTGACAGGGCAGGGTGATGGTGTCTTTCACCCGGAGAATCTCCGCATATCGAAAGCCCTCGTAGAGCGTTTCCTTCGTCTCGTTGCGGTAGGGATGGTCGTACAGGATCTCCTTCATCTCCCACAGATGCTCCGCTGCCGGTACCACATACAGAAAGTGTCCCTCCGGACGCAGCACCCGCCGGAACTCCTCCGCCGACAGCGGAGAGAAGCAGTCCAGCAGCAGATCCACGCACGCTTCGGACAAGGGGAGATGATAGGCACTGGCCACGGCGATCTCTGCCTGCTTCGCCTGTTTGGCGGCGCGGCGCGCCATGTCCTTGGAGATGTCGATGCCCGCCATGCGGGGGGATTTTCCCGCGGCGTACAGGGCGTCGAAAAGGGCGGCGGTGTAATACCCTTCGCCGCAGCCTACGTCCAGCACCGACGGCGCGTCCGGGGTGTATTTGACCACCAGACCGCACAGCGCCTGCCGCAGAAAGTCATAGTAGCCCCGGCCGAGAAAGGCGGTTCGTGCGGCGGTCATGGCCTTGTCGTCGCCGGGGGTCTTGGAGTGCCGCTGGTTCACCGGCAGCAGATAGGTATAGCCCTCCTTGGCAATGTCAAAGCAGTGGCCTGCGCAGCAGCGGTAACTCCGCTGCTGCCGCTCCAGCGGCGCGCCGCAGACCGTACAGCGAAACAGGCTTTTCATCGGCGCTGCTCCTCCGGCACGGTCACGTCGTGGATCCACCGGCCTTTGTGGATGCGCCAGAAGCACAAGGGTACCTTCAAAAGGCTTTCCGCCTGAATGGCGGCGGCTACCCACCAGCAGGAGCTGTGCAGCACCAGCGCAAACAGCGCCGTCAGCGGCAGCGCCGCGAGCCACTGGGGGCCAATGTCCAGCGCGGCGGAGCAGAATACATCGCCGCCGGCGCGCAATACGCCGGTGACGGCGGTGATGGAATAGGCATGCAGCGGAATGGAGGCAAAGCCTGTCACCGCAAGCGCGGTGGCAATATGTGCCGTTTCATCAAAAAGGCCGAACAGGGGGAAGATCACCGGCTGGAACAGCAGCGGCACCAGCGCCAGCGCCACGACCATCAGCACCGCACCCACCAGCACCGTGACCCACAGCAGGGTGCGGCTCAGATCCATCACCTGTTTGCGGCTCTGCCCCTCGCCGATGGACTTGCCCACCAGAACGGCGGTGGCGGCGCCGAGGCCGAAGCACACCACCAGAAACAGCCGGTTCAGGTTGCCCATGACGGCGTTGGCCGCCAGATACTCTACGGAGTTGACCGTATAGCCCAGGATCACCGTCAGCATACTGTTGCCCAGACCCCACAAAAGCTCATTGCACAGCACGGGGGAGGAGTATTTGATAAAGCGGCGGCACATCTCCCAGCCGGGGCAGAAAAACGCCTTCAGCCGCAGGGTAATGGTTTTGCTGCGCAGGGCGCAGAAGAGGCACACCGCGAATTCCGCTACCCGGGAGAGCAGCGTGGCGATGGCCGCGCCCTCCACCCCCAGCGTGGGGAAGCCTGCCTTGCCGAAGATCAGCAGGTAGTTCATGCCGGTGTTGATGACGGTGGACATACCGAAGAGCTTCATGCCGAAGGAGGAATTCTCCACGCTGCGCTGGGCGCTGACATAGATGGAGGAGAGCATATTGAACACATAGGAGAACCCGATGATCCGCAGGTACGGCGCGCCCAGCACAGACAGCTCGTGCTTGTTGCTGAGAAGATCCATGATCTCCACCGGCCACAGGTAGAAGGCCATGCCCAGCACGGCAGCGATGCCCGTTCCCAGATAGGCGGCCACGCCCATAGCGCGGCTGATGTTCTCCATGTCCTTTTTGCCCCAGTACTGGCTGATGAGGATCCCCACGCCGGATTGAACGCCGAACACAATGGAGATCAGCAGGAATACCGGTACGTTGGCGGTGTTGACGGCGGCCATGGCCTCGTTGCTGAGCCGGCTGACCATGAAAATGTCGATCAGCCCCAGCGAGAAGGTGATCAGGTTCTGCAGGGCGATAGGCGCTGTCAGATGGAACAGACGCTGATAGAAGATTTTGGGTCGTTTCAGTTCTTGGATCATTTCTTACCTCATAGCATGGGAAAACGTGTGTTTTTATGGCGCAGCAGCGCTTCATACAGGGCGTCGATGTCGGAAGCGGTGGTCTCCGGGCCGAAGCTGACGCGCAGTACGCCGCCTGCCGTGCGTTTGTCCAGCCCCAGCGCCGTTACCACATGGCTCAGCTTGCCCCGGTGGCAGGCGCTGCCTGCCGACAGACAGATGCCCTGCGCCCCCAGATCCGTCACCACGTTGGCACTGGGATAGCCCACCAGAGATACCATCAGGATATGGGGAGCCTCCCCCTGTCCCACGGCCGCGACGCCGTCGATGGAAAGGAGTTTTTCTTTACAGTAGCGCTTGATCTCCGCCATGTGCGCCAGCTTGTCCGGCAGACCCTCCGCGCGCATCTGCGCCGCCTTGGCAAAGCCGGCGATCTGGGCGGTGGCCTCGGTGCCGGAGCGGGCGCCGTCCTCCTGTCCGCCGCCGTGGAGCAGCGGGCGGATATTGCGGACATTGCTTCCCACATACAGTGCGCCGATGCCCTTGGGACCGCCGATCTTATGGGCGGAAAGGCTCATCAGATCCACGCCCAGCGCCTTGGGATCGCAGGGTACCTTCAGAAAGCCCTGCACGGCGTCGGTGTGCAGCAGGGCGCGGCTTTTCCGCCGCTGCAGGAGATCCGCGATCTCCGGCAGCGGGAACACGCAGCCGGTCTCGTTGTTGACCAGCATGATGCTGACCACCGCCGTGTCCTCCCGCAGGGCGTCGGCCACCTGCGCGGCGGTGATGTGGCCGGTCTTGTCGGGCTTGAGATAGGTGAGCTCATACCCCTGCTGCTCCAAGGCACGGCAGGTCTCCAGCACGGCGCTGTGCTCCACGGTGGTGGTGATGATGTGGCGTCCGGCATGGCGGTTCTGCCACAGGGCGGCCTGAATGGCCCAATTGTCGCTTTCCGTGCCGCAGGAGGTGAAATGCAGCTCTCTGGGCTGGCAGCCCACCACACCGGCAATGACGGCGCGGCAGTTTTCCACCAGCTTTTTGGCTTCCAGTCCCATGGGGTACTGGGAGGAGGGATTGCCGAACTGCTCCGTCAGCACATGGTACATCTCATCGGCAACAGCCTTCGGCACCGGCGTGGTGGCGGCGTGATCCAGATAAATCATAGCGGTTTCCTCTCTATTTTCCCCTGTCGGGTATTGTCATACCCGGCGGGATACAGTATAATGTAGTATTATTTTAGGGGCGTCTCCATCGGGAGACAGGTCTTTTTATTATACTGTATCGAAGAGGAAAGTGCAAGATGCGCGTTGCGATTTACACCCTTGGCTGCAAGGTGAACCAATATGAAACACAGGCCATGGAGCAGGAGCTGGTGCGCCGCGGGCATACGCTGGTGGCCTTTGAGGAACCGGCGGACGCCTATATCGTCAACACCTGCTCCGTCACCGCCGTCAGCGACAAGAAGTCCCGCCAGATGATCCGCCGCTGCCGGAAGCTGAACGAAAACGCCGTGGTGGCTGCCTGCGGCTGCTATGTCCAGACGCACCCCGATGAGGCAGCCGCGCTGGAGCTGGATCTGATCGCAGGGACCGGTGAGCGGATGGTGTTTCTGGATCTGCTGGAGCAGGCCGCCCGGGAGAAGGAGCCTGTCACCCTGCTGGACGATGCCCTGCACCGCCGGGAGTTCGAGGTGCTGCCTGCCGGCGGCATGAAGGAGCGTACCCGCGCCATGCTGAAGGTGGAGGACGGTTGTGTCAATTTCTGCACCTACTGCATCATCCCTTATGCCCGCGGTCCCGTCCGCTCGCTGCCGCTGGAGACAGCGGCGGCACAGACGGAGCAGCTGCGGCGGGAGGGCTATCGTGAGCTGGTGCTGACGGGTATTGAGATCTCCAGCTGGGGTCACGATCTGAAAAACGGCACCGGTCTCATTGACCTGCTGGAGGCCGTCAGCGCCGCGGCAGGCGATATGCGTCTGCGTTTGGGCAGTCTGGAGCCCCGCACCATTACGGAGGATTTTTGCCGCCGGGCGTCGCGGCTTCCCAACCTGTGTCCCCATTTTCATCTGTCCCTCCAATCCGGCTGCGACGAGACACTGCGGCGGATGAACCGGAAATACGACACGGTGCGCTTCTATGAATCCGTGACCCTGCTGCGGCGCTATTTCGACCATGTGGCCGTTACCACCGATCTCATCACCGGTTTTCCCGGTGAGACGGAGGAGGAGTTTGCGCAGACACTGGCCTTTATCCAGCGGTGCGGCTTTGCCGCCATGCACATTTTCCCCTACTCCATCCGTCCCGGAACCAAGGCGGCGGCCATGCCGCAGCTGACGGCGGCGGTGAAGGAGGAGCGTGCCGGGCGTGCCGCGGAGGCGGCGCATCGGATGCGGCGGCAATATCTGGAGGGCTGCGTGGGCAGAACCTATCCGGTGCTGTTCGAGCAGGAGAAAAACGGCCTTTATACCGGCCACGCGCCCAATTACGCGGAGGTGGCCGTGAAAGGACAGGAGCTTCATAATCAGGTACGGGAGGTGACCATCACCGGATGCAATGGAGAGATATTATTGGGAGAACTGACATGAAAGAGAACCATCACCACTTTTTTGCCTACATCGGCCGGATGCGCTACATCCACCGCTGGTCGCTGATGCGCAACAGCGACACCGAGAACATTCAGGAGCACAGCCACATGACCGCGGTGCTGGCGCACGCGCTGGCCGTTATCCGCAACCAGTTCTTTGACGGTCATGTGGACGAGGGACAGGTGGCCGTGGCCGCCCTATACCACGATGCCGGAGAGATCCTCACCGGCGATATGCCGACCCCCATCAAATACTACAATCCCGCCATTCGGGAGGCCTATCGTCAGGTGGAGCGGGTGGCGGAGGAGAAGCTGCTGGGGATGCTGCCCGATGCGCTGCGCCCTACCTACAGCGCTGCCCTGTCGCCTGCCGCGCCGGAGCTGCAGCAGCTGATAAAGGCCGCCGACAAGCTCAGCGCCTACATCAAGTGCATCGAGGAGCTGAAGGCGGGCAACACAGAGTTTCGCCAGGCTGCCCAGCAGACGCTCTACGCCCTGGAGGACATGGAGCTGCCGGAGGTGGATTACTTCCTGGAAAACTTCATTCCCTCCTTCAAGCTGACGTTGGATGAGCTGGAATAAAGAGACGGCATGAAATCCATCCGTTTCATGAAGGATTTTTCCGCAAATTACACCGAAGGAGTGATACGAGTATGAAAGCGATCGTGACCGTTGTGGGCAAGGATCAGGTGGGTATCATCGCCGGTGTGTGCAACACACTGGCGGACTGCCGGATCAATGTGCTGGACATCAGCCAGACCATCATGGAGGGCTATTTCACCATGATGATGGTGGTGGATCTGGCGGCGTGTGAGACGCCCTTTGACGCGCTGCGCGTTATTTTGAAAGACTACGGCGAGAGCCGCGGCCTGTCCATCCGCATTCAGCGGGAGGATATATTTGACGCCATGCACAAGCTGTAAGAGGGTGCCGCCATGCTGAATCTGCAAAATATTTTCGATACCATCGACATGATCGACAAGCAGCATCTGGACATCCGCACCATCACCATGGGCATCTCCCTGCTGGACTGCGTCAGCGAGGATCCCAAGCGCTGCTGCGACAACATTTACGACAAGATCTGCCGCCGGGCGGAAAAACTGGTGCAGACGGGGCGGGAGATCGAAAGCGAATTCGGGATCCCCATCGTCAATAAGCGCATCTCCGTCACGCCGATGGCTTTGGTGGCCGGAAGCTGCCGCACAGAGGATTATGTCCCCTTTGCCCTGACGCTGGACCGGGCGGGAAAGAACTGCGGCGTGGATTTTCTGGGAGGATATTCCGCACTGGTGCAGAAGGGTTTTGCCAAGGGAGACGAGCTGCTGCTGCGCGCCATCCCGCAGGCGCTGGCGCAGACGGATCTGGTGTGTGCCAGCGTCAATGTAGGCAGCACGAGAGCCGGCATCAACATGGACGCTGTGGCGCGCATGGGACGTGTTATCAAGGAGACGGCGCACCTGACCCGGGACAGGGACGGGCTGGGCTGTGCCAAGCTGGTGGTGTTCTGCAACGCGGTGGAGGACAATCCCTTTATGGCGGGTGCCTTTCACGGCGTCGGTGAGGCTGACAGCGTGATCAACGTGGGCGTATCCGGCCCCGGCGTGGTCTATCACGCCCTGCAGAAGTGCAAGGGTGCGTCCTTCGACGTGGTGGCTGAGACCATCAAGAAGACTGCCTTTCAGATCACCCGTATGGGACAAATGGTGGCCGCCGAGGCATCCCGCCGCCTGAACACACCCTTCGGCATCGTGGATCTGTCGCTGGCTCCCACGCCTGCCGTGGGCGACAGCGTAGCGCGTATTTTGGAGGAGATGGGGCTTTCCGTCTGCGGCACCCATGGCACCACAGCGGCGCTGGCACTGCTGAACGACGCGGTGAAAAAGGGCGGCGTTATGGCCAGCAGCCATGTGGGCGGCTTGTCCGGCGCGTTTATCCCGGTGTCAGAGGATGAGGGGATGATCGCCGCCGCCCAGCAGGGGACGCTGACCATCGACAAGCTGGAGGCGATGACCTGCGTGTGCTCTGTGGGGTTGGATATGATCGCCGTTCCCGGCGATACCACCGACGAAACCATCTCCGCCATCATTGCCGATGAGGCGGCGGTGGGCATGGTCAACAGTAAAACGACCGCCGTGCGCATTATTCCTGTGGAGGGCAAGACCGTGGGCGATGTGGTGGAAATGGGCGGCCTGCTGGGCAGCGCACCGCTGATGCCGGTGCATACCGCCTCCAGCGCCGCGTTTATCGCCCGGGGCGGCCGCATTCCCGCCCCGCTGCAAAGCCTGAAGAACTGAAGGAGGCGTCCCATGATCCGACATGCCAACGAGACCGACCTGCCCCGCATTCTGGCCATCTATGATGCCGCCCGCCGCTTTATGCGGCAGAGCGGCAATATGGTGCAATGGGTGAACGGCTATCCCGCTGAAGCTCTGCTGCGGCAGGATATTGCCCGCGAGCAGCTGTATGTTATGGAAGACGATACCGGCGTTTACGGCGTTTTCGCCCTTGTCATCGGTGAGGAGCCTACCTATCGGGTCATTGACGGTGCGTGGCGGGACGGCAGTCCCTACGCTACCATCCACCGCATTGCCGGTGACGGCAGCCATCGGGGTATGCTGGGGGAGTGCGTGGCCTTTGCCCGCCGGATCAGTCCTCACCTGCGGGTGGATACCTATGCGGACAATCACGTTATGCGCCGTGCCATTACGCGGCAGGGCTTTGCCTATTGCGGCGTTATCCACGTTGCCGACGGTACGCCCCGTATGGCCTATGAATTGGTATAGCGTCCCGGCGGACGCCAACGGACAAAAAAAGTCCGCAGCCATCGGCTGTGGACTTTTTTGGAGCGGGCGACGGGGAAATCACCGAAGCGCCGCCTGCGGCGGAAAAAGCGAGGTGATTTCAAGGCAGCGCCCCGTTCGGCGGACACGAAGGTGACCGGCGAACGGCGGGCGCAACGCGGGCATAGCCGAGGAGCCCGCATAGTTTCTCTTTTACTCTCTCCTCAGCAATAGCGTTCGCGTTCTGGCTCGGCTCGCTCGCGGCGCGCAGCGCCGCGACACGCACGCGGGCGCCAAAACGTGCCACCGGCACGTTTTTTTCGCTTCGCTCATGCCCTGTTCGAGCCTCTGCCTGCTGTTTCCAAAAGCAAACCCCCATCCTGTTGGATGGGGGTTTGTTTTTGTGATTGCCCACAGGTTTTGTTGTCTGTTAATTACCTCTTCGAAAAACAAGGCGCATTCAACTACTTTGCACATCATTTTTAACGACCATTGTCACAAGGCGATCAGCCCTTTTCTTTGCTGCAGTTCTTGATACAAATAACATTGTAACAAGATACGCAAGAGGAATTGCCAGCATTTTAATTGGATTCCATACACTCATAGAGACAATCATCAAAACAAGAAATATCAGAAATACCGCAAGCAAAACCTGTTGGAACAGCAATTCACTGCAGATCGTCCTAATCAAACATGGGTCAGTGATATTACATACTTCAAGGTCAACGATTACTGGCTTTATCTGTGCATCATCCTCGACCTCTTTTCCCGAAAGGTCATCGGCTATCGCGTATCCCGCAGCGCCAGCACAAATCTGGCCACCAGCACATTTCGGTCAGCCTTCCGTGAACGAAGCAACCCTGCTGATCTGACTTTCCACAGCGACCGTGGCAAGCAGTATACCTCTTCCGCATTTACAACGCTCCTGCAAAAGTGCGGTGTGAAACAATCGTTTTCTGCTACGGCACGTCCGCATGACAATGCCGTCGCGGAAGCCTTCTTTGCCTCATTCAAGAGAGAAGAGGCGTACCGCAGAGAGTACACCTCAGAGCAGAGCTTTCGCAAAAGCGTGGAGCAGTACGTTCAGTTTTACAATGAGGTACGCCCTCATAGGACGTTGAGATACAAAACGCCGCAAGACTTTGAGGACACTTACCATAAGATATTGTGAGAAAACCGTGTTCAAATAACGACTTTGCGCAAAAATAATCGTTCCGCATTCTGAGAGTTTTGCTGTGCATGCTCTTAATCGGTAAAAGAAAAAAGCCCTGATAAATCAAGGCTTTGCAGATAAGAAGAACTCCGCTTTTCGACAAAAATGTTCGAAAAACGGAGTTCATTCACTTGGAGCGG
>CAKTKM010000006.1 GCA_934569425.1 uncultured Oscillospiraceae bacterium | reverse complement strand
GAGGTGGACATGGCGGTGCTGCCGGAGATGTTCTGCTGCCCCTATGACAACGCCTGCTTCCGCGCCTACGGCGAGCGGGAGGGCGGCGTGG
Source organism: uncultured Oscillospiraceae bacterium (assembly GCA_934569425.1). GTDB lineage: Bacteria > Bacillota > Clostridia > Oscillospirales > Oscillospiraceae > Vescimonas. The sequence goes on along the minus strand of CAKTKM010000006.1, from coordinate 26,219 downwards.
CCTATGAGATCCTTCGCGCCCTTGCCCGGGAGCGGGGGATCTGGCTGGTGGGCGGCACGATGCCGGAGCTGGAGGAGGACAGGGTCTACAACACCTGCTATGTGTTCACACCGGAGGGAAAACTGGCGGCCAGGCACCGGAAAATGCACCTCTTTGACATTGACGTGGCAGGCGGACAGCGGTTCATGGAATCGGAGACCCTGACGGCGGGCAGCGGCGTTACCACCTTTGACACGCCGTGGGGGACGGTGGGCGTATGCGTGTGTTTCGACTTCCGCTTCCCGCAGCTGGCCGGACTTATGGCGCAGGCGGGCGCCAAGCTCATGGTGGTTCCCGCCGCCTTCAACATGACTACCGGCCCCGCCCACTGGGAGCTGCTGTTTCGTCAGCGTGCGGTGGACAACCAGTGCTATACGGTGGGAACCGCCCCCGCCCGGGATCCGGCGGCGGGCTATGTGTCGTGGGGACACTCTATCGTCTGTGACCCGTGGGGGACGGTGCTCCGTCAGTGCGACGAAAAGGAGCAGGTTGCTGTGACAACACTGGATATGGAACGTGTTGACGCCATTCGGCGGCAATTGCCGTTGCTCTCCGCCCGCCGGACGGATGTGTACGAGCTGCGGAAGCTGTGAGGCTTGCTATCGAAATAACAGATAACTAATTCCAATAAAAAGTAAAAACAAGGGTTGACAGAGACGATACTTCTCTGCTACGATACCACATGGAAGATGTCCACAGGGTAAAAACACCCTGCGGGCATTTTCCTGTGGAAAAGGAAAAGTACCGTGTAAAGGAGAGCGACCCGAAATGAATCATTCCCTCAACGAAAAAAAGCCCAACGGCTTGGCGCTGATCCCCTTTGTGATCTTCATCGCCATCTACATGGGCGCCGGCATCTACTATCAGGTGCGGGGCGTGGAGATGGCCTTCTATCAGTTCCCCTCTGTCACCGCCATGTTTCTGGCGGTGCTGGTGGCCTTTGTTATGTTCAAGGGTACCATTGACGAAAAGTTCAGCACGTTTGCCAGGGGCGCGGCCAACGTGGACATTCTCACCATGCTGATGATCTACATTCTGGCGGGCGCCTTTGCCAGCGTGGCGGCCGACATGGGCGGACGGGAATCCACGGTGAATCTGGGACTGTCCCTTGTGCCGGTGCAGTTTCTGGCGGCGGGTCTTTTCGTGATCTCCGCCTTTATGGGAACGGCCACCGGCTCCTCCATGGGTACCGTGTCCGCCGTGATCCCCATTGCCGTGGGCATCGCGGAGAAGGGCGGCCTGTCCCTGACGGTGGTCATCGGTGCGGTGGTAGGCGGCGCCATGTTCGGCGACAACCTGTCCATGATCTCCGATACCACCATTGCCGCCACCCGCAGCCAGCGCTGCGAGATGCGGGACAAGTTCCGGGTCAACTTCCTTGTGGCGCTGCCTGCTGCCGCGGCTACGCTGGTGCTGCTGCTGATCATCGGCCGCCCCGAAGTGGTAACGCCGCTGGAGGCGCTGCCCTTTGACCTTGTGAAAGTGATCCCCTATGTGCTGGTACTGGTGCTGGCGCTGTGCGGCCTGAATGTGTTCGTGGCGCTGACCATCGGCATTTTCTCCGCCGGTATTATCGGCATCTGCGCCGGGGATATGACGGTTGCCGGTTTTGCCCAGAGCGTGTGGAACGGCTTCACCGGCATGAACGAGGTGTTCTTCCTGACGCTGCTGTGCGGCGGCATGTCGGAGCTGATTGCCCAAAACGGCGGCATTGCGTGGATCATCCAGAAGCTGCGCCGCGTGATGAAGGGCAACAAGTCCGCGCAGGTGGGCATTGCCGCCATGGCGTCCCTGTGCGACTGCGCCACTGCCAACAACACCGTGGCCATCATCGTGGCCGGCGACATGGCGCGGGATGTGTCGCAGGAGTACCGGGTGGATCCCCGCCGCACCGCCTCGCTGCTGGATATTTTCTCCTGCGTGTTTCAGGGCATCATCCCCTACGGCGCGCAGCTGCTCAGCGCCGCGGCGCTGAGCAATACCACCGTCTCCTCGCAGGAGCTTTGCACCAGCCCTGCCGCCATCGTGGGCGGTATGTGGTACTGCTGGCTGCTGGCGGCCTTCGGCATTCTGTCCATCTTCGTCCCTTATGCCGACGGCGTGTGCCGGAGGGATCCGTGGGACTGGGAGTATGGCTGCGCCCGCTCCGCCGTGGAGAGGAAAAAGGCGGAGCTGGAACGGGAACAGTCCGAAAAGAACGGGGAATTATAAGTTTTACACAAAAATGCCGTGGGAAACCACGGCATTTTTCTCACGAAAAATCCCTGCCGGAAGGACGAATGTACGCGGACAATGTATTGCAAAAGAGAAGCAAATGTGATAGACTATCCAGCAATACAACAAAAAGCGTGAAGGAGGAATCATCATGAAGCGATACGCGGAGATGACGCCGCAGGAGCGTCAGGCGGAGTACGCCGCCGTCAAGGCGGCCTATGAGGAGCAGAAGTCCCTGGGGCTGCAGCTGAATATGGCCCGGGGCAAGCCGGGACGTGACCAGCTGGATATGGTAACGGACATTTTCTCTGTCCTGCTGAAGCCGGAGGATTTCATTACCGACGGCATCGAGAGCCGCAATTACGGCAACGTGGACGGCATTCCCGCCGCCAAGGCGCTGTTTGCCGAGATCCTGGGCTGCCGTCCGGAGCAGGTCTTTGTAGGCGGCAACGCCAGCTTGCAGCTGATGTATGACGCGGTGTCCAAAGCCTTTACCCATGGCCTGCTCCACAGCGAGAAGCCCTGGTGCAAGCTGGACAAGGTGAAGTGGATCTGCCCCGTCCCCGGCTATGACCGGCACTTCAAGGTGACGCAGTCCTTCGGCGTGGAGATGATCAACGTCCCCATGACCGCCGCCGGTCCCGACATGGATCTGGTGGAGGAACTGGTGAAGGATCCCGCCGTGAAGGGCATGTGGAACGTTCCCAAGTATTCCAACCCCGAGGGTGTGGTGTATTCCCCCGAGACCATTGACCGTCTTGCCAGAATGAAGCCCGCAGCGCCGGACTTCATGCTGATGTGGGACAACGCCTACTGCATCCACGAGTTCGACTGCGGTTATGTGGAGTTTCCCGATATGCTGCGCCTGTGCCAGCAGTACGGCAACGGCGACATGGTGTATGAGTTCGCCTCCACCAGCAAGGTGACCTTCCCCGGCGCGGGCGTAGGTGTCATGGCCGCCAGTGAGGACAACATCGCCTATTTCACAAAGCTCATCAACATCCAGACCATCGGCTTTGACAAGATCAACCAGCTGCGCCATGTGAAGTATTTGCAGGACAAGGCGCATACGCTGGCGCTGATGAAGCGGCATGCCGCCATTCTCGCCCCCAAGTTCCACGCGGTGCTGGACGCGCTGGATGCGGAGATCGCCCCGCTGGGCATTGCGGAGTACAAGCGTCCCGTGGGCGGCTATTTCGTCAGCGTGGACGCCATGCAGGGCTGCGCCAAGCGGACGCTTCAGCTGTGTAAGGAGGCGGGCGTTACCATGACCGGCGCCGGCGCCACCTTCCCCTATGGCATCGACCCCAATGACAGCAACATCCGCATCGCACCCTCCTTCCCGCCGGTGGAGGAACTGAAGCAGGCCATCGCTATCTTCTGCAACTGCCTGAAGCTGGCGGCGCTGGAAAAGCTGGGCGTATAAGCACTCTTCGGTTTGTTTCTTTACTTTTTCTCTGAAATCAAAAAGAGTTGTCCGTAACAGGGCAACTCTTTTTCCATTTTTCCCTATGGGCAAAGGGGCAGCGCCCCAAGTAAGGAGGAGAGATCATGCAAGAGAAAAAACGTCCCGGCGTGATGCTGTATTTTGAGCAGTACGATGTTCTGCGCCGGATGCCCATGGAGGATGCCTACGAGATCCTTATGGCCATGTTCGAGTTTGCCCGGAACGGCGTCCTGCCCCAATTTAAAAACCCTGCGTTGGTGTATGCGTGGGGCTTCCTTCAGCAGAGCATCGAGCGGGACAGCCGACGCTACGACCGCGTGGTGGAGCAGAAGCGGAAGGCGGCGCAAAAGCGCTGGACAAAGAAGCAGGCGGACACGGAGAGCGATGACGATGATGCAGACGATGCATATGCATACGCCTGATGCCAACGACAAACCGCATCCCCAAAAAGAACCCCAAAGACAACCGCAGTGGTAACAAACCCCCTGGTTCCCCCTTGGAAAACCGCCTGCTCTTGCACGGGATGTGGAAAATCCGGTGGAAAACCTGTGGAATACTTCCCAGGAAAAAGAGAGGAACCGCAAAAGCGGTTCCTCTCATGGGCTTATTCGCTCTTTTCTTCGGAAGCTTCTTCGGCCTCCTCGGCAATGGCCTCGGCCTCGGCCTCGGCGGCGGGGATCTTCTCCACCACCACCTTGCCGTCCCGCAGCACCACCTTGGCGGTGTCGCCGGACTTGAGGGTGCCTTCCAGCATCTGCTCGGCCACGGCGTCCTCCACGGTGTTCTGGATGGAACGGCGCAGGGGACGGGCGCCGTACTCGGCGTCAAAGCCATCCTTGGCAAGGGCTGCCACGGCAGCCTCGTCGGCCTCCAGCGTGATGCCCTGCTGCGCCATACGCTTGCCGGTAACGGAGAGCATACGGTGGGCGATCTTCACGATGTCCTCCTCCGTCAGCTGACGGAACACGATGATCTCATCGATACGGTTCAGGAACTCCGGCTTGAAGGTGCGCTTCAGCTCCGCCAGAACGGCCTCCTTGATGCGCCCGAAGCGGGCGGCCTCGTCGGCCTCCTTCTGCTTCTCGCTGCTATCAAAGCCCAGCGGGGCATTCTCGGCAGCGGTGATGTTCTTGGCACCCACATTGGAGGTCATGACGATGACGGTGTTCTTGAAGTCCACGCGGCGGCCCTGCGAGTCGGTGACGATGCCGTCCTCCAGGATCTGCAGCAGGATGTTCCACACGTCCTCGTGTGCCTTTTCAATCTCATCGAACAGCACCACGGAGTAGGGCTTGCGGCGTACCTTCTCGGTCAGCTGGCCGCCCTCCTCGTGTCCCACATAGCCGGGAGGCGAGCCTACCAGACGGGACACCGTGTGCCGCTCCATATACTCGGACATATCAATGCGGATCATGGCGTTCTCATCGCCGAACATGGCCTCGGCCAGCGTCTTGCACAGCTCGGTCTTGCCTACGCCGGTGGGGCCGAGGAACAGGAACGAGCCGATGGGACGCTTGGGATCCTTCAGACCCACGCGGCCGCGGCGGATGGCGCGTGCCACGGCGGTGACGGCCTCGTCCTGTCCCACGACACGCTGGTGCAGCGTTTCCTCCAGCTTCAGAAGCCGCAGGCTCTCGTCCTCCGTCAGGCGGTTGACGGGAATCCCCGTCCAGCCCGCCACCACGCTGGCGATGTCGTCGGCGGTGACGGTGCCGCGGTTCTGGCTCAGCTGCCTGCGCCAGTTGTCCCGCTCGATCTCCACCTGATCGGTGTAGTTCTTCTCAATATCCCGCAGCTGGGCGGCCTTTTCGTAATCCTGCGCGGCAATGGCCTCGGACTTCTCCCGGTGCAGCGCGGCGATCTTCTCCTCCAGCGACTTCAGGTCGGGGGAGGCGCTTTCCGCCTTCATCCGCACCTGCGAGGCGGCCTCGTCCATCAGGTCGATGGCCTTGTCCGGCAGGAAACGGTCGTTGATGTACCGGCGGGACAGCGTCACGGCAGCCTCCAGCGCCTCGTCGGTGATGGTCAGCTTGTGGTGGGCTTCATACTTGTCCCGCAGTCCCTTCAGGATGGCGACGGTGTCCTCGGCGGAGGGCTCACCCACGGTGACGGGCTGGAAACGGCGCTCCAGCGCGGCGTCCTTCTCGATATACTTGCGGTACTCGTTCAGGGTGGTGGCGCCGATCACGCGGATCTCGCCACGTCCCAGCGCGGGCTTGATGATGTTGGCGGCATCCACGGCGCCCTCGGCGGAGCCTGCGCCCACGATGGTGTGCAGCTCGTCGATGAACAGGATCACGTTGCCGTCCTTCTTCACCTCGTCCAGCGCGTTCTTGATGCGCTCCTCAAATTCGCCCCGGTACTTGGTGCCGGCCACCATGCCGGACAGGTCAAGGCTCAGAAGCTTCTTGTTCAGCAGTTCCTCCGGCACATCGGCGGCGGCGATGCGCTGGGCAAGTCCCTCGGCGATGGCGGTCTTGCCTACGCCCGGCTCGCCGATCAGCACGGGGTTATTCTTGGTGCGTCTGGACAGGATCTGCACGACCCGTTGGATCTCCTTGTCCCGGCCGATGACGGGGTCAAGCTTGCCCTGACGGGCGGCCTCGGTCAGATCGCGGGTGAACTCCTCCAGCGTCTTGCCGGTCTTCTTGTTCTCCTTATTGGAGGTGGTGCTGCCGCTGGTAACGGTGTGGGGTGCGCTCTCACTGAGCTTCTGCTGCACGCTGGCGTACATCTTGCGGGGATCCACGCCTACGGTGCGCAGCACCCGCACAGCCATGTTGCTGCCTTCCCGCAGCAGACCCATCAGCAGATGCTCGGTGCCGATATAACCGGCGCCCATGCGGTGCGACTCGCCCACCGCCAGCTCAATGACGCTCTTGGCGCGGGGGGTCAGCCCCTGACTGGGGGCGTCGCCGGAGGTACCCTGTCCCACGCTGCGCTGCAGGATCCCGGTGATCATCTCGTCGGTGAGGCCGTATTCCGTCAGTACCCGGTGGGCGATGCCCTCCTCTTCCCGCAGCAGACCCAGCAGCAAATGCTCACAGCCTACATAGCCGTGACCCAGCTCCTGCGCCGCCTCCTGCGCCAGACGCAGGGATTCCTCCGCACGGGGGGTGAATTTATTCTCATTCATATATGGTCACATCCTTTGTTGTTGATATAGGGCTCCCGCCGCTTATTGGGGCAGCTTCTTCAGCTCGTCCCGCAGCCGGGCGGCCTCCTCGTAGTTTTCACTGTCGATGGCGGCCTGCAATTGGTTCTCCAGCGCGTTGCGCTGCCGCTCCTTCTGGAGCCGCACCTCCTCGTCCCGTCCCACAAGACCGGCGGAGGCGCCGGCGCTTTCCTCAATGCCTGCGGCGGCGCGGGCCGCCTCCTCCAGCGGGGCGGGGAACTCGGTCATGCGGTTGGACAGCATGCCGAAATCCTCCAGCAGAGAGAAGGGATCGAAGAGCCCGCGGCGGAAGGAACGGAAGCTGTCGCTCATTCCTCTGGTATAGCCCAGCTCCGCCGCGCAGTCGCTGCACAGATGTACCTGCGACACACGGCCGTTTACGTTGCTCTGGTAATAGAAAGTGGCTTCCTTACGGCCACAGCGTTCACATTTCATATAGCATAACCTCCTTTGGGAAAATCAAACCAGTTGGATCAGCACCTGCTTGAAAATGTCGCCCCGCAGCATATCGCGGCAGCTTTTGTCCACCCGGCGCAGCGCCCGGTCTCCGGTGCCGGCCAGCAGCGACCTGCCCGCCTCGGTGGAGATGGCCTCGCTGCTGACCAGATTCTGTACGATGGCGCGGGCGCTGGCGGCGTCCAGCTCATCGCCGATGGAGTTGATGACATGCATCAGAAGCGTCTTGCGGTCGGTGCGCACGCGGGTGATGCGGATATAGCCGCCGCCGCCCCGCCGGGACTCCACGATGTAGCCATGCTCCGGGGAGAAGCGGGTGGACATTACATAATTGATCTGGCTGGGTACGCAGTTGAACCGCTGCGCCAGATCGCTGCGCTGCAGCTCCAGCACGCCGTCCGCCTCCTCCAGTGCCGACTGGATGAACCCGGCGATCACATCCGAAATACCCATACCAAAGACCTCCTTGTTTGACTTTGCCTTTCTTTGACCTTTGAACGTATGATACACCCGTCTGCCCATAATGTCAATAGGCAAATTTGACTTTCTTTGACGTTTCATGTAAACAAATTGTGAACGGAGAGGGGCGCAACCTCAGGTTGCGGCAAAAAATGGGAGAAATGTGAAAACGCAAGTGGAAATTGCTATACAAGCGGGGGCGGGATAGGGTATAATAACAATAGAAGCAAAACAGGATGTGCTGCGGAGAGAGGAGCCACCTATGAAAACCAAGACCGCCCTGTGCCTGATCGAAGGCGGAGCGCTGGTGCTGCTGGTTTATTTTGCGTGGAAGCTGCGGAGGGAAAAGGCCGCGCGCGAGAGAGGATGAACGCGATGCGCGTCCCCGCGGGGACGCGGTACCTGTCATCAGAAAGGAGAACCCCATGAACACCAATTGGAACGATCCGAATTTTCAGGGCTTCAAGGGACAAAACCCCTTCCACCGGGAGGGGCATACCCCCAAGCCCCGCAAGGCCATCGGCACCCCTTTCGGCCGCACGCTGCTGAATCTGGCGGTGACGCTGCTGTTCGCGGCGCTGTATTTCTACATCGCGCTGCCGCCGGTCAATCCGAAGGCGCCGGAATTCTATGTATTTACCCTGCTGCTGTGCGCCGTGTACGGCCTGTGCGCCATTGTGACCTCCGGCTTTCAGGGGGACGGCGCCAAGGGTTATTTCAGGTTTCTGAGGAAGCAGTGCCTGATCCCCCTGTGTCTGGCGGCGCTGCTGGTGGTCACGGCGCTGGTGGGCAGCGCGCTGGGCTGGCCGGTGTTCCGCGCCGGAAGCTACCGGGATCTGCTGACGGTGGAGGACGGCGACTTTTCCGCCGAGGTGGAGGAGATCTCCTTTGACCAGATCCCCATGCTGGACAAGGACTCCGCCTCCAAGCTGGGCAACCGCAAGCTGGGCGAGCTGGCGGATATGGTGTCCCAGTTCGAGGTGGCCGACGACTATACCCAGATCAATTATAAGGGGCGTCCCGTCCGCGTCACCACCCTGCGCTACGGCGACTGGATCAAGTGGCTCAACAACCGCAAAGCCGGACTGCCCGCCTACCTCATCATCGACATGGTGACCCAGAACGTAGAGGTGGTGCGTCTTCAGGAGGGCATCCGCTACACTACCGCCGAGCATTTCAGCCGCAATCTCTACCGCTATCTCCGCTTCCACTATCCCACCTATATCTTTGACGAGCCTGCCTTCGAGATCGACGAGGACGGCCGCCCGTGGTGGGTCTGTCCCCGGATCGACCGCACCATCGGCCTGTTCGGCGGCACGGATATTACCGGCGCGGCGCTGGTGAACGCCGTCACCGGAGAGACGGCGTATTACGATGTGGCGGACATCCCCACATGGGTGGATCACGTCTACACCGCCGAGCTGATCATCCGGCAGTACGATTACCACGGCACCTATATCAACGGCTTCTGGAACTCCCTGTTCGGCCAGCGGAACGTCACCGCTACCACCGAGGGCTATAACTACATCGCCATCGGCGACGATGTTTATATGTATACCGGTATCACATCCGTGGTGTCCGACGAGTCCAACGTGGGATTTATCCTGTCCAACCAGCGCACCAAGGAGACCCGGTTCTATCCCGTGGCCGGTGCGGAGGAGTACAGCGCCATGGAGAGCGCCCAGGGACAGGTGCAGCAGATGAAATATACCGCCACCTTCCCGCTGCTGCTGAACGTGTCGGAGCAGCCTACCTATTTTATGGCGCTGAAGGACGCGGCGGGTCTGGTGAAGATGTACGCCATGGTCAACGTCAGCCAGTATCAGATCGTGGCTACCGGCGCCACCGTGGCGGAGTGTGAGCAGAACTACCGCCAGATGCTGCTGAACGCCGGATTGATCCAGCCGGAGGACAGCACCCTGCCGGAGACCGGCTCCGGCGAGGTATCCGGCCGGATCTCCGAGGTGCGCAGCGCCGTGATGAACGGCAACACCGTGTACTTTATCCAGCTGGAGGACGAAGGGATCTATTACACCATCTCCGCCGCCGACGAGCCTGCCGCGGTGATCCTGAACGTGGGGGATCCCGTTGTCATCCGCTACATGGAGGGGGAGGGCAGCATCCTGTCCGCTGTCAGCGTCACAGTCTACGACCCGCCCGCGATAGAGGAAGCGGCATAAGAAAAACAGCGGATGTCCGGAACCGGACATCCGCTGCTTTTATTCGTTGCTATACAGTATATCCCGCGCCACGGGGGTGTAAAACAGCTTCTCCGCCTGCGGGAAGTCGTGGGTCTGTCCCATGATCCACATCAGCTTGGCCACCGCCGCCTCCGTGGTCATGTCGTAGGCCTCCAGCAGCCGCAGGGTCTGCTTGAGATGGCCGCCCACATGGTACACCGTCAGGTCGCTGCCCTCGTTGGGGACCTGCGTGGTCATGACGATCAGCTTTCCCCGTTCCACCGCGCCCCGGAGAATGTCGTACAGGTTGCCGTATTCCGGCAGTCCTCCCACGCCGAAGCTCTCGATGATCAGGCCGTCGTAGCGCTGCGCCATGAAGTCCACCAGCTCCGGCTTCGTGCCGGGGATCAGCTTCAAAAGCCCCACATTGTCGTCCAGCCTGTCGTAAAACACCGGCTGTTCCGCCACCGGGCAGGACATATACTGCAAAAGATGGTCGTCCTGTACCACCGCCAGATCGGGATAGTTGACGCTGGAGAAGGCCTGAAAGCTCTTGGAGCAGGTCTTGCGGGCGCGGGTGCCTAAGATGACCTTGCCGTTGAAGACGATCTGCACGCCGCCGCAGCCACGGCAGGCGTAGAAAAAGGCGTCGGTGAGATTGCGCTTGGAATCGGTGCCGTCAAACCAGATAGGCTTCTGGGCGCCGGTCAGCACGATGGGCTTGGGGCTGCCCTGCACCAGATAGCTCAGCGCCGCCGCCGTGTAGGCCATGGTGTCGGTGCCGTGGCTGATGACAAAGCCGTCGTAGCGGCCGTAGTTCTCCCGGATGGTATCGGCTACCCCCAGCCAGTGCTTCGGCTCCAGATTGGTGCTGTCCAGACTGTAGACCTGCACGCAGTCCACATGGCACAGTTCGCCGATCTTGGGGACGAAGGACAGCAGCTGTTGGGTGTTCAGCTCCGGCGTCAGTCCCTCCGGCGTCATCTCACTGGCGATGGTGCCGCCGGTGCCGATCATCAGGATGTTTTTCATGGCGATCTCCTTCCTTACGCGCCGCGGCGCGGATCACATGTCGCGGTTGTCCATGGCCGACAGGCCGAAGCCCACCGCCTGACGGATCAGCCGGCGCTGCGCCTCATCCTCAGCGGCGTCATAGCGCTGCCGCATACTTTGCAGAAACAGTCCCCGCAGGGAATCCTCGCCACAGCCGTCCCAGATGTCCCGCCGGATGGCGGTACGGTCCCGGATCTCCAGCGCGTAGAACCGGTGGGCGAATTCCGCCGTCAGCGCCGGAATATCCACGGCGCCGTCGGTCTCGCCGGTCAGCAGGACGCGGTAAATATCCCGCGCCGTGTCCGCCGGAAGGGCGTCGCGGATGGCCTGTGACGGGATCCTGTCCGTTACGTCCGCCGTCAGGATCTGATAGCGGCGCTTGGCAAAGGGGACGAAGTGCAGCGCCGCGGCGCCCTTGTCCACCTCGCCGGTGAGAAAGCCCTTGTCCCCCAGCTCGTCAAAGCCCCGTCCCTCGGGGCAGCCGGGGTAGGCATAGGCGGTCCTGCCCGCCATCTGCACGCCGGAGCAGGTGTGGACATGCCCCAGCGCCAGATAATCCAGCCCGCTCCGGGCGATCTGGGGCAGGGGAATGGGGCGGTAGCGGCTGTCGTTGACGCCCGCGTCGCCGTGGAGAAGGCCGATGGCCACGTTTTCGTCCCCCTCCGCCACGTTTTCCAGCACCGCGCTGTCCAATACCTCGGCGGCGGTGAAGGCCGCGCCGTATACGGTGCAGCCGTATTCCGGAAAGACAAAGCGGCTCATCCGGGGGGAGGTGAAGATGTGGACGTTCTCCGGCCACAGGGTGCGGGCGTAGGGGGAGGCGGGGGTATAGCAGTCGTGGTTGCCGGGGGCGATGACCGTTTGTCCCCGAAACTCCCGCAGCGCCGCCGCCAGCTCCTCCGCCGTCTGGCCGTAGAGGCTGCCGCTGTCAAACAGGTCGCCGGAGAGCAGCAGCAGCTGTACCCCGTGGTCGTTGGCGTATTCCACCATCCGGCGGGCAAGATCCCGGCTCTCCTGACGGCGCTCTCTGGCCTGCTGTTCGCTCAGACCGGTAAAGGCGCTGTCCAGATGGAAGTCCGCCGCGTGCAGGATCCGTACCATTTACGCGTCCTCTTCCTGCCAGCCCTTGCACACGTCCACCCACTGCACGAAGTTGCTGCCGCAGCAGCGCTCCAGCTCGTCACAGGTCAGCTCGATGGCGCTGGCAGCGCTGCCCACGGCGGGAAACACCGTGTCAAACCGCTTCAGCGACACGTCCAGATAGGTCTTCACGTCCGCGGGAAGAGCAAAGGGACACACGCCGCCCACGGCGTGGCCGATGCGCTCCACCGCCTCCTCGGCGGTCAGCATCTTGGCCTTGGCGCCAAAGAAGTGTTTATACTTGCTGTTGTCCACCTTGGCGTCTCCGGCGGCCACCACCAGAATGGGATCCTCGCCCACCTTGAAGCTGAGGGTCTTGGCGATGCGGGCGCCCTCCACCCCTACCGCCAGCGCCGCCAGCTCCACCGTGGCGCTGGACACGTCAAATTCACGGATGCGGTCCGTCACACCGTAGGGCTCCAGATACGCTCTTACTTTTTCTACAGACATGGTCGTTTGCTCCTTTCTCGTGTCACCGGATGTCGATCCGCTCCACGGCGGTACACAGTCCGGTGTCGCTGTCCAATGTGAAAATGCAGCCCTGTGCCTTGCAGGGGCCGTCGGCAAAGCGGTAGCGCCCCGCCAGACCGCCCAGGAACGACTCGATGGACTGCTCCGGCGGGATCCCCAGCACCGACTCGATGGCGCCGGTCATGCCCAGATCGGTGATGTAGCCGGTCCCCTTGGGCATCACCCGCTCATCGGCGGTGGGAACGTGGGTATGGGTCCCCCACATGGCGCTGATGCGGCCATCCAGATAGTAGCCCAGCGCCAGCTTTTCGCTGGTGGCCTGCGCGTGGAAATCCAGCAGGGTAAAGGTGGGCTTCTCCGTCTCGGAGAGCTGCCGCAGCAGCTTGTCCGCCGTGGTAAAGGGGTCGGCGGCCTTCCAGTCCAGATCGCACCGGCCGATGAGGGTCATCACGGCGATGCGGACGGCGCCGCAGTCGTACACGCCGCAGCCCCGTCCCGGCATCCGGCCGGAGAAATTGGCGGGTCGCAGGATGTAGCGGTTGTCCTCCAGATAGTCGGCGATCTGCACCCGTCCAAAGGTGTGGTTGCCCAGCGTGATCACATCCGCCCCCGCGGCGAACAGCTCGTCCGCCTGGGCGGGGGTCAGCCCGGTGCCGGAGATGTTTTCCCCGTTCACCACAGTGAAATCAATGCTTTTCCGCTTCTTCAGCGGCGCGAGATGGCGGCGCAGGTGCTTCAGCCCGTCCTCGCTGGTCACATCGCCGATGGCCAAGACATGATACAGCATATGTGTCCTCCTGTGATAGCGTTTTCTTCCCCGCTATTATGCCACAAAAGAGGAAGGAGCGCAAGAGCGCTCCTTCCGTCCTGTTGAAGAAAAATGTGCTGCCCGCCCGTTTCCCTATGCCGCATCGGGGGCGCTGTCGTTCCAGCCGTAGATCTTGATGAGCCGGTGGCTGGTGTAGTAATACGCCCCGGCGGGGAAGTCCGTGTAGTTGGTGGTGTTGGAGCAGAGGAGATAGTCCACCGTCTCACCCGCCTCGTTCCGGACGATGCCGGAGATGAGGGTGGTGTGGTTGTGTCCCCCGTCGGGGCCGAGGATCAGAATATCCCCCACCTCGCCGGTGTAGTAGTTGGCCTCGGTGTCCGCCACAAGGCCGAAGCCCCGGTTATCCCGGGCGTAGCTGTAAAACCGCCCCACATTGATCCAAGAAAGGTCAAGGTCGCCCTCCCTGTGCCAGTACCACTTGCTGCCGCCCTCCTCGTCCATGGGGATGCCGCCGGCCAGCAGCACCTGTGAGCCGAAGTTCATGCAGTTGCCGCCCACGCCGTCGTAGGCATACCAGCGGTCGTTGCGCTGGTGGTCGTATTGGCGCATGTAGGTTTCCGCCGCGGCGCGGTCATAGGGGTGGTCGCATGTCAGCGTCACCTGCGTGGTCTCCTGCCGCTGGAGCTGCCGCCGCTCGATGGCGCGCAGCAGCTGGGGCAGCCGTTCATCCTCCGCCAGTCCCTCCTGATAGGTCAGGCTGAAATAGGGGTTGTCGTCGGCCTCGTGGTGCCGGATCTGCCAGCCGCCGTCCTCCGACGGCACCAGCTCGAAGATGTGGGGGACATCGTAGAGCCTGCTGTCCACCTGCGGCGTGGAGGCAAAGTGCATGACGGTGGTCTCATTGGCCTCGATATGTACCTGTCCCTCCGCCGCGTCCTCCCCGGCGGAGGGCTCCGCCCTGGTGACGGTCAGCACATAGTCCACATCCTCCATCCGCAGATCCGTCAGCGCCCGCAGGCGGCTGGCGTTCGGGGGACGGAGGGAGTCGGCGTGCATGGCGGCGTCCTTTTCGTCGGAGAAATAGTCCGTCTGCTGCGGCTCCCGCAGCAGGGCAAGGTCGGTGTACCAGTCGGTCAGCAGCCCGGTCATCAGCTGCTTCTGCGTCTCCGTCAGCAGCGCGTCCGGATCCTCCACCCGTCCGCTGACGGAGGTCTGGAAGCCGTCCTGCGGCGGCGCGGGGACAGTCTCCTGAGACGGCGGCGTGTCCGGCTGCTCCGGCGCCTTGCCGAAGGGCAGCTTCCACGCGCAGCCGCCCAGCACCGGCAGCAGCATACAGACTGTCAGCAGTAAGGCCAAAAGCTTTCGTTCCATAGTGATCCCTCCCAATATGCGACTGTGCGGCACCCCGTGGGAGGGTGTCGCACAGCGTATTTCTTTATTTTGCGTATTCGACCACTTTGGTCTCCCGCAGAACGTGGACCTTGATCTGGCCGGGGTATTCCAGCTCGCTTTCGATGCGCTTGGCAAGCTCCCGGGCAAGGATCACCATCTGATCCTCATTGACCTGCTCGGGCTTGACCATGACGCGCACCTCGCGGCCGGCCTGAATGGCGTAGCTCTTTTCCACGCCGGGATAGGAGCCGGTGATCTCCTCCAGCTTCTGCAAACGCTTGATGTAATTCTCAAGGTTTTCGCGGCGGGCGCCGGGACGGGCGGCGGAGACGGCGTCAGCCGCCTGTACGAGACAGGCCACCAGCGTCTTGCACTCCACGTCGCCGTGGTGCGCCTGAATGGCGTGGACGATCTCCTCTTTTTCCTTGTACTTGCGGGCGTATTCCACGCCGAGAGACACATGGGTGCCTTCAAACTCGTGATCCAGCGCCTTGCCGATGTCGTGCAGCAGACCTGCCCGCTTGGCGGCGTGGACGTCGGCGCCCAGCTCGGCGGCCATCATGCCGGCGATGTGCGCCACCTCGATGGAGTGCTGCAGCACGTTCTGACCGTAGCTGGTGCGGTAATGAAGGCGTCCCAGCAGCTTCTGCAGTTCCGGGTGCAGACCGCGGACACCGGTCTCCAGCACGGCGCGCTCGCCCTCGGAGCGGATGACGGCGTCCACCTCGCGGCGCGCCTTCTCCACCATCTCCTCAATGTGGGTGGGGTGGATGCGGCCGTCGGCGATGAGCTTCTCCAGCGCCAGACGCGCCACCTCGCGGCGCACCGGCTCGAAGCAGGAGACGGTGATGGCCTCCGGCGTATCGTCGATGATGAGATCCGCGCCGGTCAGCGTCTCGATGGCGCGGATGTTGCGGCCCTCGCGGCCGATGATGCGGCCCTTCATCTCGTCATTGGGCAGGGGTACCACACTGACGGTGATCTCGGCCACATGGTCGGCGGCGCAGCGCTGGATGGCGGTGGCCACGATCTCCCGGGCGCGGGAATCGGCCTCCTCCTTGGCGCGTGCCTCGATCTCCTTGATCTTCAGGGCAGTCTCATGGGTGACCTCGGACTCCACCTGCGCGATCAGGTACTGCTTGGCGTCCTCGGCGGTAAAGCCGGAGATGCGCTCCAGCATCTCGGTCTGGCTGCGCTTGATGAGCTTGACCTCCTCCTGCTCCCGATCCACGGCAGCGTGCTTGGCGGCCAGAGCCTCCTCTTTTTTCTCGATCTGTTCGGTTTTGTGATCGAGGTTTTCTTCCTTCTGCTGCAAACGGCGCTCCTGCTTCTGCAGGTCGGCGCGGCGTTCCTTGACTTCCTTCTCGTATTCCGTGCGGGAGCGCAGGATCTCCTCCTTCGCCTCCACCAGCGCTTCGCGCTTTTTGCTTTCGGCGTTCTTAATGGCCTCGTTGACGATGCGCAGCGCCTCCTGTTCGGCGCTTTCGATCTGCCGCTGGTCATTTTTGGCCTTCTGCCGGTGGATCAGAACACAAGTGAGGATGCCGAGACCAAACGCCGCCACCGCGATCAGCGCCGCGAAGACGATCTTGATCATGGGTTCCTCCTGTTTCAAATAGTGTATCCGGGCGTGTGCCTGCCATCCGGGGAAAGCGGAAACTTGGGGATGGCGGCCGCCCTCAGAAAATAATCGGAAGATTCCCCGATACCACCGCCCGGCGGAGACAGGTCTGTCCGCCCCCGCCGAACGATAGGATCATCCGATAATAATCCTTCATAATTCTACCCTTAATATAGGGAACTGTCAAGGCTAAAAATGCACTGTGACGAAAATTTTGTCCGCGGACGGGAAACATTTTGGAACAAACGCCTATACCGCCACCAGATCGGAGCGGACGTAGCCGGCCAGTCCGCCGTAGCCGATGCTGTACCAGTCGCCTGTCCGGCCGTACACCGTCACCCGGCTGCCCCGCGGGACGCTGCCCACCACCTGCCCGCTCATGGAGGGATAGGCGCGGATGTTGAGGGCGTCCCGCTCCGTGACCACCGTTCCCTCCCGGGGGACGGACGGGTAGATAAAGGGCAGGGCGAAGTACTCCGTCAGGGAGCGGGAAAGGTTCTCGGCGATGTTCTGCACGTTGTCCTGGATCCACAGGGCGTCGGCGGCGTTGTCGTGATAGCCCATCTCCAGCAGCACCGCCGGGGGCCTGGGCTGGCGCACCTCCCCCAGCGCCGTGGTGGCGCGGGCGGTCACCAGCGCGGGGAGGGGATAGATCTCCTTCAGATTCTCCGCGAAGATGTTGGCTGCCCGCTTTCCGTTGGTGCTGGTGGGATAGTAAAAGGCGATGATCCCCCGCACCCGGCCTTCGGTGCTGCCGTCGCCGCTGGCATTGGAGTGCAGCGCCAGATAGAAGTCGTAATTGCCCCGCGCCGCCTGCGCGATGGAGGACGCGGCGGTCATGTCCGGCGTGTTGCGGGTAAAGCGGATGGTATTGGCCCGCAGATACGGCTCCATGGCGTCGGCGATCCGGTTCATCCAGTATTCCTCGCTGCCGGAGCCGGTGATGTAGGGGTTGTATTCCTGTGTGGAGGGACTCAGATAGATATTGGGCATGGCGGAACCTCCTTTTTCCGGTTTCCTTCCTATATATGTAGCGCGGACGGAAAAAATGTGGTATAATCGAAAAAAGAATTTTGACACGACAGGAGAGAACCGTCATGAAAGCATTGCGTCCCTATCCCAGGATCACCGTCACGCCCAAGGGCGAGGCCGCCCTGACCGGCGGACATCCATGGGTCTATGAAGGGGAGGTCACCGCCGTGGAGGGCGCCGTGGAGGACGGCGGTCTGGTGGATGTGGTGAGCCGCCGGGGCAGCTGGCTGGGCTGCGGCTTCTACAACAGCCACTCCAGGATCCGCGTGCGGCTCCTCAGCCGCAACGCCAACGACGATTTTTCCGACGCCTTCTGGGAGCGGCGGATCCGCTATGCGTGGGACTACCGCAAAACCGTGATGGGCGAGGCCGACAGCCGCTGCTGCCGCGTCATTTTCGGCGAGGCGGATCTCTTCCCCGGCCTGACGGTGGACCGGTTCGAGACGGTGCTGGTGACCCAGACCCTGAGTCTCGGCATGGAGCGGATCAAGGATCGCCTGTTCCCGCTGCTGGTGCAGGTGCTGCGGCAGGACGGACAGGACATCCGCGGTATTTACGAGCGCAACGATGCGGCGCTGCGGGAGCGGGAGGGCATGAGCCAGAACAGGGGCTGGTACCCGCTGCCCGGCGAGACGCCGCCGGAGACCACCTGCGTGGACATCACGGAGAACGGCATCGTCTACACCGTGGACTTTGAAAACGGCCAGAAGACCGGATTTTTCCTCGACCAGAAGTACAATCGCCTTGCCGTGGCCAGGCTGGCCAGGGGAAAGACGGTGCTGGACTGCTTTACCCATACCGGCAGCTTCGCCCTGAACGCCGCAAAAGGCGGCGCGGCTCACGTCACCGCTGTGGACGTGTCGGAGTTCGCCGTGCAGTGCGCGGCGGAAAACGCCCGCCGCAACGGCCTTGACGGCGTGATGGACTGCGTGGCCGCCAACGTGTTCGACCTGCTGCCGGAGCTGGAAAAGCAGCCCCGGAAATACGATTTCATCATCCTCGATCCCCCGGCCTTTACCAAGAGCCGCAAGACGGTGCAGAACGCCATGAGCGGCTACAAGGAGATCAACTACCGCGCCATGAAGCTGCTGCCCCGGGGCGGGTATCTGGCCACCTGCTCGTGCAGCCATTTCGCCACGGAGGAGCTGTTCATCAAGATGCTCCATGCAGCCGCCCGCGACGCGGGGGTGCAGCTGCGGCAGATCGAGGCGCGGCAGCAGTGCGCCGACCATCCGATCCTCTGGGGCGTAGAGGAGACCAATTATCTGAAGTTCTTCCTGTTTCAGGTGGTGTGAGGGTACGGAGCGCCCTGCCGCGGCAGGGCGCCGCCGCATATGTCCCTTTTATCGCCTCTGTTCGCTGCATAATCGCCCCTTTCGCTTCCCATAATAAGGGAAAACGGAAGGGGCGATGGCAATGACGGACTTTGATGCCCGCACCGCCCAGCTGGATGATCTGCTGGGCGTGGGACGGAATTTTGATATGGTGGGGCGCAGCCTGCGGGTAGGCGGACGGCGGGCGCGGCTGTGGGTGGTGAACGGCTATGCCGAGGACGCCCTCATCGAGCGGCTGATCGGGCGGCTGCTGGCCGCCGGAGATCTGAAGCGGGTGCCGGATCTGGAGGCGTTCCTCGCCGCCTATGTGACCGTGCCGGACGCGGCGGTGGAGACCGACCTGCGGAAGATGACCGTGGGGGTCTTCGCCGGAAAGACGCTGCTGGTGATCGACGGCTACACCGGCGGTGTGCTGCTGGACGCCAAGGAGTACCCCACCCGCAGCGTGGAGGAGCCGGATACCAGCAAGGTGCTGCGGGGCAGTCACGACGGCTTTGTGGAGAGCATCATGGCCAACGCCGCCCTGCTGCGCCGCCGGATCCGGGATCCCGCCCTGACGCTGGAGCGGCATCAGGTGGGAGGCCGCTCCCAGACCGACGTGGCGCTGGTGTATATGCGGGGACAGGCCAATGAGCAGCATCTGCGGCAGCTGCGGCAGAAGCTGGACGCCATTGACGTGCGCTCCATCGCCATGAGTCAGGAGTCCATTGCGGAATGTATCGTTCCCAAGCAATGGTGGAATCCCTTCCCCAAGATCCGCTATACCGAGCGGCCCGACGTGGCCACCGCCAGCGTCATGGAGGGCAGCATCCTGCTGCTGATCGACAACACCCCCTCCGTCATGCTGCTGCCCACCACGCTGTTCAGCTTCGCCGAGGAGATCAACGACTACTACTTTCCGCCGCTCATCGGCACCTATCTGCGGATCGTGCGGCTGGTGGTGCTGTTTTTGACGGTGTTCATCACGCCGCTGTGGTACCTGCTGGTGAAAAACGGCGACGTCCTGCCACAGGAGCTGGAGTTCCTGCTGATCGAGGACGAGTATTTCGTCCCGCTGATCGTGCAGCTGCTGCTGGTGGAGCTGATCGTGGACATTCTGAAGCTGGCGTCCCTGAACACACCGGATGCCCTCAGCAACTCCTTCAGTATGCTGGGCGCCCTGATTCTGGGCGACTTTGCGGTGCAGGCCCGGTGGCTGGTGCCGGAGGTGCTGGTGTATATGGCCTTTGTGGCGGTGGCGGGCTACGCCCAGCACAGCTATGAGATGGGCTATGCCTGCAAGCTGGTGCGGATGCTATTGCTGCTGCTGATCTTCTTCTGGGACTGGTGGGGCTTTGCCGCCGGCGTCGCCGGAACGGTGGCGCTGATCGCCTCCACCAGGCCGGTGGTGGGCAAGGGCTATCTCTATCCCCTGATCCCCTTCAACGGCAAGCGGCTGATGCGGATCCTGCGGCGGAGACCCATTGACAGGGACAACACATGACCGGAGAGACCGTCCGCGGTTTTTCGGGGAAAAGCGGCCTCGGCCGCTTTTTTTCCGCCTGCGGAAAATCTTTCGCTTTTTTGAAACATTTCCCGGCCGAAGCGTGTTCTATCAGTGAAAAGCTTTTCAAGGAGATCAAATTCATGACGGATCAACAGTTCTCCCAAGCGGCGCGGCAGTATATGGACACCATTTTTCGGGTGGCCTACGGCTATCTGCGCAGCAGGTCGGACGCCGATGACGTGACCCAAGACGTATTGATACAGCTTTATAAGACCGACACGGTCTTCCGCGACGCCGAGCATCTCAAGCGCTGGCTCATCCGCGTGACGGTGAACCGGTGCAAGAACATCTTCCGCTCTCCGTGGCACAAAATGGAGGACATCGCCGACTACGAAAACACCTTGTCCTTTGAAGCGCCGGAGTGCCGCGAGCTGTTCGACGCGGTGATGGCGCTGGACAAGCGCTATCGCCTGCCGGTGCTGCTGTATTACTACGAGGGCTACGCCCAGAAGGAGATCGCCGATATGCTGGGCATCCCCGAGGAGACCGTCCGCACGCGGCTGTTCCGCGCCAGAGGGAAATTAAAAGCAACATTGACGGAGGTACTGCAATATGATTGACCGCAAGCTGTTTCAAAAGACGTTTTCCACATTGCACGCCTCCCCTGACACACTTTCGGAGGTTTATCAAATGGTACGAAAAGAAGAGCGCAAGCCCCGCCATCCCCTGTCCAAAACCGTGCTGATCGCCGCTGTGCTGGCGCTGTGCGTCACCGTGGCCGCCGCCACAGGCATCGCCAGCCTCATCAAGGCCAGGGTATCGCCCGCACAGAATGTCACCGCCGCCGACCTGAACGCCTTCGGCAGCAGCGCCATCGGCAGCGACACCCCCATCGTCACCGACAACAGCGGTCAGGTGCTGAACCTGCCCCGCATGGAGCGGGTGGCCGTGGACGCCGATACCATGCAGCGGCTGGTGGGGGACTATCTGTCCACCGTGGACGCCGTCGTGGAGGCGGAGGGCTATACCTTCTCCCTGCAAACCTTCCTCATTGATGAAAACGGCTCCGGATTCCTGACGTATACCATGTCCAACCCCGACGGTGTGGACTATCAGGACGTGGGCTACGGCAAGGTCTGCACGGCGAAGGATCCCGTGCTGTTCGTGGGGTATGCCGGCAGCGGCCACCACATGGACACGGAGGTGTATCTGGACACCGCCGCCAGCACCGGTACGGAGCTGCATCTGGTGGCCTATTTCAGCGACTTCGGCTTCTGGCATCAGGGCGATGACCTGGTCTTCGCCGTGGCCGGTCAAAGCGGCGGCGACTGGGGCGGCACCATCAGCATCACGCCCCGCACCTATCTGCCTGCCGCCACCTTTACAGCGGAGAGCGGCGACACCGTCACAGTGTCCGCCCTGGGCATCCGCATGCTCAACCCCGCCGCCGTCGGGGACGCCGTGACCGATGTGGTCAGCGACGAGCTGGTGCTGCACATGGCCGACGGTACGCAGTATGTGGTGAAGAGCGAAAAGGACAACATCATGAACTGGGTGGTAGGTCTGTGCATGGCGGATGAGGACTATCGCATCATCGGCAGCGCCTACAGCTTCAACCGCATGGTGGACGTGGACACCGTGACCTCCGTGACCTTCGGCGGCCACTACTATGCCGACATCACCGCTGAGGAAGCGGTCACCTTCACGAATACCTATACCCGCTGAACCCTCTTTTGAACGATCGGAAAGGCGCCTGCCGCATCATGCGGCAGGCGCCTTTCTATGGGGAGAGGACAGGTATCAAAGTAAGGGAAGCTTCCGGTCGCGGCCCCAGAAGAACAGCGCCACCGTGCCGGGACCGGTGTGGCTGCCGATGGTGGTGCCGACGTAGTTGATGTCCACCTTGCCGTTGAGCTTGGGGAACTTGGCCTCGATGAGATCGGCCAGCGTGCGTGCGTCGTCATAGCACTCGGACTGGGAGATGAAGCACTTGCCGTCATAGTCCAGTCCCTTGTCGGCGTACTGCTCCATCCGCAGCAGCATTTCCTGAATGACCTTTTTCTTGGAGCGGATCTTGGCGCGGGGGATCAGGTGACCCTGCTCATCCATGTTCAGCAGCGGGCAGATGCCCAGCACGCCGCCGATGAAGCCCGCCGCCTTGGACACGCGCCCGCCCTTCACATAGAAGGTCAGGTCGGTGGAAAAGAACCAGTGGTTCATCCGCAGCTTGTTCTCCTCAATCCACTGGTGCAGCGTGTCGATGTCCATTCCCTCGTCCCGCAGGTCGGCCAGCGTCTCCATAATGAGGCCGTAGCCGGAGGACGCGCCCAGTGAATCCACAATGTAGATCTTCCGGTCGGGGAATTGCTCCCGGGCGATCAGCGCGGCGCTGGAGGCGGAGTTATAGGAGCCGGACAGCCCCGAGGACAGGCACACATGGAGAATGTCCTTTCCGCTCTTGAGAATGGGGGTAAAAAAGTCCAGATACTCGGAGATGTTCACCTGCGAGGTGGAGGTCTCCGCGCCGTTTGCCATGGCCTGATAGAAAATAGGGAAGGGGATGGACTGTCCCAGATCATCGGGATAGGTCTCGCCGTTCAGGGTAAAGTGAAAGCAGACGTATGAAATATCGCGCTCCACGAAATGCTCATGGGTCAGATCGGCTGTGGAGCAGCAGGTCAGTGCGTAAGAAGCCATAGGGTGTTCCTCCGGTCATTGTATTGTCTTCTGACAGTATACGGCGCGCCCGGGGAAAAACCAACCTACGGCCGGGGAGACCGTCTCTACGAAACGAAAAAGAACGGCTCTACTCCCCGTAGAATCCCAGTGGTATCAATGCTTTGCGGCACTGTGATAGATGCGGGCGCCCAGAAACACCAGCAGGAGGGCGGGGATGGCCAGCAGCCACAGCTGCCACAGGTTGCGGCGGAAAAACGTCAGATACACCGTGGCGATGATGCTGATGACCAGCGCGGAGATGATGTACCGGTTCCGCCGTCCGCCGTTCCACACGGAGTTCAGCACCAGCAGCGTGATCAGGGACACCGGCACCGCGTAGACGAACACCAGCCACTCCACCATGCCGCAGATCCAAAGGATCACGAACACGAACAGCGCCACCGTCCAGATGCCCAGTATGGTCACCAGCGTGATCATATTGGTGGTATAGGTGGCCTGCGCCGCGGGCTTGTTGTAGATGGCCGGTTCGATCTCATTGTGGGGCTTCAGCAGATAGTCCACGTCCACGCCGAAGATGCCGGCGATCTGCATCAGCACGAACACATCGGTGGTCACGTCGCCCCGCTCCCATTTGGAGATGGATTTGTCGGAATAATTCAGTTTTTCCCCCAGCTCCGCCTGCGTCATACCGGCGGCCAGCCGCAGCCGGATGAGGTTGCTGGCGATGGTTGCCTTGCGTTCGTCCATAGTCTGTTTCCTTCTGTAAAAATTTCCTCTTTATTATTTCGGAAAACGGGGAGAATGTCAAGTAAAGGATTTCGTTTCGGCGGTGTTCCGCTCCTGCGGAGCATCCCGCAGCTCCCGCGGCAGCCATTTCCTCCGCCACAGGAAAAACAGAAACAGCAGTCCACGGAAGCACAGCTCGATGCTCATGGCGATCCACGCGCCCCGCAGCCCCCACCGGGGGACCAGCAGCAGCGTCAGCGTCACCCGCACGCCCCACATGCTTGCAAAATTCAGCACCGAGCTCAGCAGGGAGCTGCCCGCCCCCTGAAAGACCCCCGCCGTCACAATGGCCGCGCCGAACAGCGGCTCGGCAAACACCACGATCCGCAGGATCTCCGTTCCCAGCGCCACCACCTGATCATCGGGACTGAGGATCCCGATGATCCACGGTGCCAGCACATACATGAGTCCCGCCGCCGCCAGCATGATGCTCATGCCCAGCAGCACCGTCACCCAGCCCAGACGGCTCACCAGATCCCGCCGCCGGGCGCCGACGCTCTGGCCGATCAGGGTCACGGCGGCGCTCTGCACGCCGTAGCCGGGCATGTAGCACAGCGCCTCGGCGGTAACGGCGAAGGAGTTGGCGGCGATGGACACCGTACCCAGCGGCGCGATGATGCCGGTGGTGAACACCTGCGCGCTGGACATGACCGCCCGCTCGATGGCCACCGGCACGCCCAATTGCAGCGCCCGCCGCAGCTGGGCGGGGATGAACCGCAGCTTCTCCTCCCGCCGCAGACCCAGCAGGGGGGATCGCAGCAGGCTCAGGCACATGGCGGCGGCCACGACGGCCTCCGCCAGCGCCGTACCCAGCGCCGCACCGGCAACGCCCAGCCCCGCGCCCGGCAGCGTGAAGCTTCCTACCTGCCGGGTGGGGAAGATCAGCAGCAGATTGAACACCACGTCCAGACCGCACATCAGGATGAGCAGTACGCTGGGGCGGCGCATGTTGCCGCCGGCCTGCAGAAGCCCCGCCGACAGCCGGTTCACCAGCACGAAGGGCAGCGACAGGGAAAAGACCAGAAAATAGGCGGATGCGTCGTGAAACAGCGTTTCCTCCGCCCGCAGCCAGCGGGGCAGGGGCGCGGAGAGCAGGCCGCCGGCCGCCGCCAGCAGCAGCCCGATGGCAGCACCTACCAGCAGTGCCTGTCTGGTCAGATTGCGGGCGTCCCGCTCCTCGCCTGCGCCGATGCGCTGCGCCACCATCACGGAAAAGCCCACCACCACCGCGTTGCACAGACCGTTGAACAGCCATGTGCTTGAGGCCACCAGCCCGATGGCGGCGGAGGCGTCCCGCCCCAGCCGTCCCACCATGGAGGCGTCGATGTACTGCATGGCGATGGAGGAGAGCTGCGCCAGAATGGCGGGAACGCTCAATTGCAGCGTCAGCAGGATCTGCTGGCGCAGGGTCAGCCGTCCGCCTCCGCGCACCGATGCCAAGAGATCATGCCGCGGCATATTACCGCCTCCTTCCGCGTAAAGTAGGACTATTATAGAAGAAAGTACGGAAAAAAGCAAGCAAAAGCGGGGGCGGACAAGCCGTCCGCCCCGCGCCCTTCTTACCGGATCAGCCCCCGGCTTTGGGCGTATTCCTCGTTGATCTGGGAAAGCTCCTTTTCTCCGTCGATATAGGGCTGGTAGATGGTCTCCACCCGCCCGCCGCCGGAGTTGCCGCAGCCGTTGCAGCCCTCGCAGCTTCCGCCGCAGGCGCTCAGCGCCCGCCGGACGATCTCCTCCCGCTCCGCGCGGGTGGTGTCACGGATCAGCAAAGATCTCATGTTGTTCTCCTCCTGTCATCCCGCCATGGTCAGCATGTTTTCCATCAGGATCCCGTAGCCCCGTGCCGGATCATCCACCAGCACATGGGTCACGGCGCCCACAAATTTGCCGTTTTGCAGAATGGGGCTGCCGCTCACGGTTGATGTCAATATGGGACAACAAATAATTTTTCAAGAACTTTATTCGACAAATTCGATTGCAAAATCATGAAATTTCCAGTTAATTTGAATTTTTTGCTTGTGGAAAACTAAAATTTCACAAACGAATTCCCGCATAAGAACAGGGTCTAAAGCGCGTATTTCATGGTACGAAGAGAGGGCGGAGGTTTGCCGTTCTTCCTTTTTGGCGGTTGCCTCCTCCGCGCAGAGCAGTTCCCAATCACTTTCCAACTGGGCGAGCTGCCGCTTCTTTTCATTCTGTGCACGGAGAAGGCTTTCCCGCTTTTCTGTAAAAGACTCTTTTGACAGCTGGCCGCCGACATGCGCCTCGTAGAGAGACATGAGCTCCTCCTGTTTGCGGCGGATTTCGGCCTGCACTCTCTGCATCCTTGCGTTGATGGCGCGGCGCTTGGAGGCGTGGTTCTCGAATTGACGCTGGTAGGTCTCAAGACGGGCGTCCCGCAGCCGGCACTGCATGTTGATCGCACGGATCAGAATAGCTTGCAAGTCGGCGTCGGAGATACAGACTTCGCCACAGCCGCTTTCCGG
>CAKTKM010000005.1 GCA_934569425.1 uncultured Oscillospiraceae bacterium | reverse complement strand
GCCCTGCGGGGTCTGGGCGTCAAGCACCTGTACTGCGTGGAGCAGCAGATGGTGCTGGACGGCAATTTCCCCACCGTGGCCTCCCCCAACCCGGAGAATCCGGAGGGCTTCTATCTGGCCATCGAGCTGGCGGACAAGGTGGGCGCTGACTTCATCCTGGGCACCGACCCCGACAGCGACCGCGTGGGCATCATGGTACGCGACCACGCCGGTAAGTTCATCGCCGTCACCGGCAACCAGACCGGCGTGCTGCTGCTGGACTACCTCATCGGCGCCCTGCGCCGGGCCGGCAAGATGCCGGAGAAGCCGGTGTTCCTCAAGTCCATCGTCACCACCAACATGGCCCGCAAGGTGGCCGAGTCCAACGGCGTCACCTGCTATGACACCTTCACCGGCTTCAAGTTCATGGCCGAGAAGAAGGGTGAGCTGGAGTCCTCCGGCCAGGGCGAGGTTATCATGTCCTACGAGGAGAGCTACGGTTACATGCTGGGCGACTACGTCCGCGACAAGGACGCCGTTACCGCCTCCCTGATGGTCACGGAGATGGCCGGCTGGTACGCCGCGCAGGGCATGACCCTCTACGACGCGCTGCAGGCTCTGTACGCCAAGTACGGCTGGTACGGTGAAAAGACCCACAACCTGGTGATGCCCGGCGTGGACGGTCTGGAGAAGATGGCCGCGCTGATGAAGCGCCTGCGCCAGACGCCCCCCGCCGATATCGCCGGGGTCGCCGTCGCCGTCCGCAAGGACTACGCCGACGGCACCGCCGTGGACTGCGCCACCGGCGCTTCCAGCCCCATGGAGCTTCACGGCAGCAACGTGCTGCGCTATGAGCTGGCCGACGGCACCACCATTCTGGTCCGTCCCTCCGGCACAGAGCCCAAGATCAAGGTCTACATCCTGACCCAGGGCAGAGACGCCGCGGAGCGGGACGCCAACATCGCCAAGTACTCCGCTTGGGTGGAGACGCTGACCAAATAACGCACACTGTACACAAAAAAAGAACGGAAGCCCTGGGCTTCCGTTCTTTTTTGTTCTATGCGCAGGCGATCACCGCCACGTCTTGCTGAAAAAGTATACCGCCAGCATGCCCGGTCCCACATGGGCGCCGGTCACCGGCTCGTGGCACACGGTGAGGATCTCGCCGGTGCAGCCCACCTGCCGCAGCCGGGTGGCCACATGCAGCGCGTCCGCCGGGGAACCGGCGTGGGAGATGCCCACCGGGGCGCTCCTGTCCTCCACCATCTGGTCGTAGAGCTTCACCAGCTCCTCCATGCCGGCCTTCTTGCCGCGGGCCTTGGCCAGCATCACGATCTTGCCCTCCTCGTCACCCTGCAGGATGGGCTTGATCTGCAGCAGCGTACCGGCCAGCGCCGCGCCGCCGGAGATGCGGCCGCCCCTGCGCAGGAACTTGAGATCGTCCACCATGAAGTGCTGGCGCATCTTGCCGCACAGCTCCTCGCAGCGCACCACGATCTCCTCCAGCACGCGGCCCTCCGCCGCCAGCTTTGCCGCCTCCAGCACGATGAGACCCTCGCCCAGGGACGCGCCCCTGGTGTCCAGCACGCGGATCTTCCGCTCCGGATACTGCTCCGCCAGCTCGCGGGCCACCAGTCCCACGCCCCAGCAGGTGCCGCTGACGCCGCCGGACAGGCCCACATACAGCACATCGTCGCCGTTGATGAGGTGCGGCTCCATACCCCGCCGCGCCGCGTCCGGCGTGACCATGGAGGTCTGCACCACCGCACCGCGCCGCATGGCGTCATAGAAGCTGCGCCCGTCGAACTCCGCGTCGGTGTCCGTCGGCTCGCCGTCCACCGTATAGGTCAGGCAAAGCTCCCCGATGCCGTACTGTTCCAGCAGGGCCTTGGGCAGATTTGCCGCGTTATCGGTCATAATACGTACCATAATGTGTCTCCTTTTTCTCTTGTTTCCGTTACAACTGCGGCGTGACCCACTGGGCCAGTGCGTCGAACAGCTGCCTGTACCCCGACATGGTCAGATGGATGCCGTCCGCCGCGATCATCTGCGGCAGGTCCCGCAGCGGCAGAAAGCGGCGGCGCACGTCGATAAGGGGCAGCCCCTCGCTCATGGCGAAGGATGCCACTGTGTCAGAGTACAGCTCCTGATGTCGGTAAATGCGGCCCTCATCGCCCAGCCACTGCAAAATGCGCTCACGGCTGAGGCCGCTGCTGCAAATATAATCCAAATAACGCCTGCCGTCAATAGGCGGCAGCGTCATCAGCACCGGCTGCACCCCGGCCTGCACCAGCTCCGTCACCGTCTTTTTCAGCTTGGTCAGGAACTCCGGCAGCTCCGTGCGGGGCTTGTGCTCCCCTTCCGGGTCGGCGGCAATGCCCGCCCAGTCGAAATCGCTGTCGTTGCCGCCGTAGGCCACCAGCGCCCAGCGGGCATCCATGCCCCGCTGCACGTCGTGCTCCACCAGGGACAATCCCTTGCTGATGGTGGAGCCCATCTTGGCGCGGTTCACCACCTCCAGCCGCTCCGTGGGATACCGGGCCATGACCTCCGCCAGATGGAAGTGATACCGCATGGCCTCATCCGGCACAGTGGCCTTCAGCAGCGAATCTCCATACACATACGCCCGTTCCATAGTATACCCTCCTCTGCGATTTTTACATAATATAACATATTAGATGTGATACGTCAAGGTATCATGTTCACCTTTTTCTTGTCAAGCGCATCCATTTGTGATATAGTGTATTATGTATACGAGTTAGGGGGCATTTTCATGCAATACGACAAGGATCTTGTGGCCCACAAGCTGCGGCGCTGGGACAAATTCATCACCGACTATCACCTGCCGGAGTGGAACGCCATCCCGGATCTGGGTCTTTATATGGATCAGGTCATCGTGCTTCTGGAGCAGTATCTCAGCTTCATCCCCGCCCCGGCGGGAACAAAGGAGCGCTTTGTGACCTCCTCCACCATCAACAACTATGTGCGGCTGAAGATCATGCCGGCACCGGTGAAGCGCAAGTACCACCGGGTGCACATCGCCTACCTCATCATGATCCTGACCATGAAGCAGAGTCTCAGCATCAGCGACGTGCAGAAGGTCATCCCGCCGGACAGCAGCGAGGAGGAGGTGCGGGCGGTCTACGAGGACTATTCCGAGAAGTTCCGGCGGCTGGCACTGTTTTTCAACCAGCAGGTGCAGACCGGTGCGGAGGGCATCCGCACACCGGGGCAGGGCAGCGACAACGCCGTGGAGCTGCTGGTCATCGAAAGCGCGCTGATCGCGGGGTTCTCCAAAATTCTGGCGGAGAAGCTCATCCGCCTGTGCGGCGCCGACACGGAGGACGTGCTGGCCGCCGAAAACGAAACGGCGCAGCCGTGATCCCGTCATACGGAAAGTTATACGGAAAAGAGAGGGGCCAGCCCCTCTCTTTTGCTTTTTTTCTGCCCGTTAGCCGCCGATGTGCAGCCTGCGGCAGAGCCGCTCCTCCCAGTGGGCAAAACGCCGGGCAACCGCCGGCCGGGCAGCGTCCCAATCCGCCATGTGTCCCGCCTTCTCGCCGTCCTGTACCTGTCAAAAAGTCACCTTTTGACAGAGAAAGGTCGGGTTGGAAATACTGGGCATTTTCGCCGAATGCAGTGGTGAAATTTCCGCACTGTCTATTGCAAATGTGAAGAATGTATGATATTCTTTTATAGTCGGTTATACTGTCAAAAGGTGTACTTTTTGGCAATATGTAACCGCAAAAAAACATCAGGAAAGGGATGGCCGCCCATTGACCCCGGAAGCAGTGACATTCAGCGTGATCGTCCCCGTTTTCAACGTGGAGCCATATCTCTCCGCCTGTCTGGAAAGCGCCCTGCCGGCACTGACGGCGGCGGACGAGGTCATCCTCTCGCTGGGCGAGTCCTCCGACGGGAGCACCGCCATCGCGGAGCACTACGTCCGCCGGCACGCCAATATCCGCCTGCTGCGGCAGGACGGCAGGGGCCTGTCCAACGCCCGCAACTGTGCGGTGCGGGAGGCCCGGGGCACCTACCTCGTATACATCGACAGCGACGATCTGGTGGATACGGCGCTGTTCACCCGCGCGCTGCGGCGCATCCGGGAGGACACCGCCCCCCGGGACTTGTACGTTTTCGACTTCTACCACGACAATCGCCGCACAGGGCAGCTGGAGCCGTGGTTCCAGATCGGCGAGGGCTGTGATTTTCAGGGCGTGGAGCACATCGGAAAAATGCTGCGGCAGCACAAATGCTTCTGGAACGTATGGCGGTATATCTACCGCCGCGACTTTCTGACGCGCAGCGGCATCACGTTTCTGGAAAACCGGATGAGCGAGGATGTGGATTACACCGCCAGCGTCCTGCTGGCCCGGCCGGACACCGCTTTTTACCACGACCCGTACTACCTTTACGCCGTGGGGCGCGGCACATCCCTGATGGACAGGCCCACCCTGCGCCGTCTGGAGGATACCGTGTTCGTGCTGGAGCGCTCCATCCGGCGGCTGCGGGAGGCGGCGCTGCCCTATTCGGACTGCGTGACGGCGCAGTTCCAGTTTGAATATGTTCTCAATATGGCGCAGATCTACGAGATACCGGCGGCGGACAGAGCGGCGGGACGACAGCTTTTTGCCGATGCCCGGAACGTTCTTGCCGGGGGAAGTGACCGGTATATCTGCCTTCTGCGCCTTTTGCTGCGGCTCATCGGCCTGCCGGCCACAGCCTATCTCCTGCACACGACCAAAAGTATCCGGCACAGACTACAAGTAAAAAAGGGGAAAATCACATGATCATGACAAAAACGCCCTTCCGCATCAGCTTTGCCGGCGGCGGAAGTGACCTGGCAGATTTTTACGAACAGTACGGCGGCTGCGTGCTGAGCACCTCCATCAACCGCTACTGCTATATCTCCATCCATCCGTACTTTGACGAAAACAAGACGCTGCTGAAGTACTCGGAAAACGAACTGGTCAGCGACCTGTCCGAGATCCGGCACCGCATCTTCAACTGCGTGCTGAACGAGCGGAAGCTCCACGGCGTGGAGATCGTCTCCACGGCGGATGTGCCCGGCGGCACGGGTCTCGGCTCCTCCAGCACGTTCACGGTGGGCCTGATCAACACACTGAACTGCTATCAGGGCAAGTACATGTCCAAGGGCGAGATCGCGGAGCGGGCCTGCCGCGTCGAGATCGAAAAGCTGGGCAGTCCCATCGGCAAGCAGGACCAGTACGCGGCGGCCTACGGCGGCCTGAATTTCATCCGTTTCCACCGGGACGGCACGGTGTCCGTGGCCCCGGTCATGATGAAGCCGGAGACGTACCGCCGTCTCCAGCAGAACCTGATGATGTTCTATACCGGCGATGTCCGCTCGGCCAACGCCATCCTGTCGGAGCAGAAGAAAAACATGAGCTCCTCGGACAAGACCGCCAACCTGCGGCAGATGTGCGCGCTGGCGGAGGATATGCGCACGGCGCTGGAGCGGGATGACATCTCCGGCTTCGGCGACCTGCTGAACGAGGGCTGGAAGCTGAAGCGGACGCTGGCCAGCGGCATCTCCAACCCGGCCATTGACGAGGCCTATGAGACGGCCATGGCCAACGGCGCGCTGGGCGGCAAGCTGCTGGGCGCCGGCGGCGGCGGGTTCCTGCTGTTCTACTGCGAGCCGGACAAGCAGGAGCGCCTGCGCGTGGCCCTGCGCAAGAAGGAATTCCCCTTCTCCTTCGAGAAGGACGGCACCTCTGTGGCCTATATCGGCGACAAATACTGGGATTAAAGGAGAAAGAGCATGAAAGCACTGGTAGCCGGCGGCGCCGGATTCATCGGCAGTCACCTCATCGACGCCCTCCTGGCCGAGGGCCACGACGTTGTCTGCGTGGACAACTATTTCATCGGCACAAAGGCCAATATCGCCCATCTGCAGGGCAACCCGCACTTCAAGCTGTATGAGCAGGATCTGGCGGACTTCGCCGCCGTCAACGATATCTTCCGGGCCGAGCAGGTGGACTATGTGTTCCATCTGGCCGCCAATTCCGACATCCAGGCCAGCGCCAACGACCCGGCCATCGAATACCACAACACCTACTCCACCACGTTCTCGCTGCTGGAGGCCATGCGGATCAACGGTGTGAAAAAGCTGTTCTTCGCGTCCACCTCCGCCGTTTACGGCGAGCAGATGGGCCGCGAGGTGTCGGAGGATGCCGTGGCGCTGCGCCCCATCTCCTACTACGGCGGCTGCAAGCTGGGCTCCGAGGCCGCTATCTCCGCCTACGCCTATATGAACGACCTGGAGGTGCTGGTGTTCCGGTTCCCCAACGTGATCGGCCCCCGGCTGACCCACGGCGTCATCTTCGACTTCGTCAAGCGGCTGAAGGCTGACCCCTCCCACCTGCGGATCCTGGGCGACGGCACCCAGACCAAGCCGTATATCTATGTGCTGGATCTGGTGGACGCCATCATGCACTTCAAGGATGCGGGCAAGGGCGTGACGCTGTACAACGTAGGCGTGGAGACCCAGTCCTCCGTCAAGCGCATCGCGGAGATCGTCTGTGAGAAGATGGGCCTGACCGGCATCCCCTTCGAGTATACCGGTGGACGGGGCGGCTGGAAGGGTGATGTCCCCGTGTTCGCCTACAATCTGGATAAGATCCACGCCGCCGGCTGGAGCACCTCCATGACCAGCGACGAGGCGGTTGCCAAGACGGTGGAGGCCGTTCTGTGATGCAGGCGGTCATTATGGCCGGCGGCAAGGGCACCCGCCTGCGCGCCATTACCAACGATGAGATCCCCAAGCCCATGGCACCCATCGCCGGCAAGCCCATCCTGCAGTGGCAGATCGAGACGCTGCGGCGCAGCGGTGTGACGGACATCCTCCTCATCACCGGCTACCTGGGTGAGAAGATCGAGGCCTTTTTCGGGGACGGCGCCGCTTTCGGCGTCCACATCGGCTACTACCGGGAGGAACAGCCCCTCGGCACCGCCGGCGCGCTGGCGGAGATCGCCGACCGGCTGGAGGAGGACTTCCTGCTGGTGTTCGGCGACACCATTTTCGACATCAGCATCCCCCGGATGCT
The DNA here is from genome assembly GCA_934569425.1 of uncultured Oscillospiraceae bacterium. Lineage (GTDB taxonomy): Bacteria > Bacillota > Clostridia > Oscillospirales > Oscillospiraceae > Vescimonas. The sequence continues at coordinate 20,580 of CAKTKM010000005.1, read as the reverse complement.
GGCGTTCCATCGGGAGAAGCAGGCGGAGGCCACGCTGTTCGTCCACCCCAACTCCCATCCCTTCGACTCGGACATCGTCCTGCGGGACGAGGACCAGCGGGTATGCGGTTTCCTGCCCAAGACGGAGGAGCGGACGGACTGGTACGACAACTGCGTCAACGCCGGCTTCTATATGGTGAACAGGCGGCTGTGCAGCCGCATTCCCCGCGGCGAAAAGACCGACCTTGAAAAGCAGGTGCTCTGGCCACTGGCCCGGCAGGGCGGCGCCGTGTACGCCTATATGTCCCCGGAGTACATCAAGGACGTGGGCACGCCGGAGCGCATCGCCGCTGCCGCCGCAGAGCTGGAGACCGGCGTGGTGTCGGCCCGCAACCTGGAGAAGAAGCAGAAGTGCGTTTTCCTGGACCGGGACGGCACGGTGAACCGCTATCGCGGCCTGATCTCCAGCCCGGAGCAGCTGGAGCTGGAGCCCTGTGCGGCAGAGGCCATCCGCCTGCTGAACCGCTCCGGCTATCTGGCCATCGTGGCCACCAACCAGCCGGTGGTGGCCCGCGGCATGTGCGGCATGGCGGATGTGGAGGAGATCCACCGCAAGCTCGCCACCCTGCTGGGACAGGAGGGCGCGTATCTGGACGGCATCGTGTTCTGCCCCCATCACCCCGACAAGGGCTATCCGGAGGAGAACCCCGCCTACAAGATCCCCTGCCGCTGCCGCAAGCCGGACACCGGTATGCTCACCGCCTGCGCGGAGGCGTACAACATCGACCTGGCGCAGTCGTGGATGGTGGGCGACACCACCGTGGATATACAGACCGGCCTCAACGCCGGCACCCATACAGCCCTCGTCCTCACGGGCGAGGCCGGAAAAGACGGAAAATATGACGTGCAGCCCCAGCGCACCGGCGCAGATCTGCTGGACGTCGTGAAACAGATCATCGGAGGTTGATTATGGACTATACAAAGGACATTCGCGAGTACATCGCGCTGGAGCAGCAGATCCTGGGGCAGCTGGACGTGGACGCCATCAACGAGTGCCTGAACTTTCTGGACGAGACGCGGCTGAAGAAGGGACGCATCTATATCTGCGGCAACGGCGGCAGCGCCGCCACTGCCTCCCACTTCCAGAACGACTTCAACAAGGGCGTTTCCGAGTACATCGAGGTGCCGTTCCGGTTCCACTGCCTCAACGACAACGTGGCCACCATGCTGGCCATTGCCAACGACATTGGCTATGAGGAGGTATTCCGCTTCCAGCTCCGGGGCAATCTGGAGCCCAACGACGTGCTGGTGGCCATTTCCGGCAGCGGCAACTCCAAAAACGTGCTCAACGCCGTGGAATACGCCAAGGCTCAGGGCTGCAAGGTCATCGGCATCACCGGCTATACCGGCGGCAAGCTCAAGGAGCTGTGCGACATCTCGCTGCACGCGCCGGTGATGAGCATGCAGGTCACCGAGGACATCCACATGATCTTCGACCACCTGATGATGAGCATGTTCTACAAGTATCTGTGTGGAAAGGATCATCTGAAAAAATAACGCACTGCCACAAAAAAGTTAGTAAGGGGTTTCTGTATGTCTGGAGAGAAAAACATCGCGGCGCGCTGCCGTGAGAGGTGGGACCGTTTTCTTGTAAACAACCCCACCCCCGGCGCGCGGGTCAAAAAAATCATAAAAAAAAGTGCCCATGTGGTGACACTGCCTCTGCAATATCTGATGGTGGTGCTGCTGCGAACGGCGTACAAATACATGGACAAATCTGTGGAACACTGGACGTGGGAACGTTTCAAACGCGTCGAGAAAAAGCTTTCCGACAATTCCCGCACCAACCGGTATCTGACGGAACTGCTGGCGAAGGCAAACCGCATCCCCTATCACGACGGTGAGAAGATCCGGTTGGTCTACCTGTTCCAGATCCCCTCCTGCTGGCCCTCCTTCCAGAGCGTCTGGGAGATTTTGAAGGATGACGAGCGATTTGATGTCCGCTTCCTCCTGTATGACCGGGAGCAGCGGGAAAAGAACCAGATGAAGGGTGCGCGGGAATTTCTGATTGCCTCCGGTATTCCCTTTGAGGCTGCCGAGGAATTTGATTTTGAGGAATTTGAACCTCATATCATGATCTATCAGACACCGTGGGACGACTCGCACCGCCCCGACTTCCTCAAAAGCGATGCCATGAGCAGTCTGGGCATCCGCATAGCCTATGTGCCCTATGGCATTGAATACTCGCAGGATGTGTGGAGCGACTACATATTCTCGAACAACAAGTTCCTGGCGACGCCGTGGCGCGTGTATACGCTCTCGCCCCAGATGAAGACCGCGCACCGGCTGAAGTCCGCACAGGGCGCCGCCCCCGTCCGGGTCACCGGCTATCCCAAATTCGATATCATTTACAATGCGCTGCACTCCGAAGGCGATCTGCTCTCGCCTGCGCTGCGTCAGCAGGCTGCTGGACGGAAGATCGTGTTCTGGCAGATGCACTTCCCCGCCAAGGACGGTACACCCGATGTCCCCGAAACCAGTATTTATGACTACATCCAGTTCGCAAAGTATCTCCCGGAGCTGCAGGACCGGTTCTTTGTGCTGGCCCGGCCTCACCCCAAGTTTGTGGAACAGCACGATATCCTGGGCACAGGGGAGCAGGCCCGTGAGTTTTTCCAGCTTCTGGCCGAATGTCCTAACGTTTATATGTATGATGAGCCCAACTACATGCCCGCGCTCATCTCCGCGGACTGTATTATCGGCGACCGTTCGGCGCTGATGGTCGAGTCCTGCGTACTGGATAAACCCACCCTGTACATGACCAATCTGTGGTATAAAGAGCAGATGCTGGACGCGGTGGCGCCCATCTTCGACAGCTACTATCAGGGCAGCGAATTTTACGACATGAAGCTCTTTCTGGACTTCGTGGTGGAAAAGGGCTTTGACTACAAGCGCGAGACACGGCGGCAGGCGGCGGCGCAGTGTGTCCCGTTCTTTGATGGGCAGTGCGGCCGCCGCATTGTGGAGGACCTTGTCAAGGGCCTGCTGTCCGAGGAGGTGAAGTGATATGCCAAAGATCTCTGTCGTGATGCCGATCTACAACGGTGAGGAGTTTCTCCCGGAGGCGATGGACAGCATCCTGCAGCAAACGATGGGTGACTTCGAGTTCCTGATCGTTGAAGAATACGGCAACGGAGAAGCGTGCCACCACCTGCTGGAGGAGTATGCCTCCCGGGATCCCCGCATACGCATCATCTCCAACAGCGGTTCACGCTTGGGCATTGCGGCCTCGCTGAACGTGGGCCTTGATCATGCCACCGGTGAATATATTGCCCGCATGGACGGTGATGATGTCTCCGGGCTGGAGCGCTTCCGCGTGCAGGCCATGTATCTGGACACTTACCGCGATGTCGATATGTGCGGCGTGATCCCGTTGGTCATGAACTCACCGGACTGGATCTTGGAAAACTCCTCGGATCCGGAGGTCGTCCGGACTGCCTGCCTCTTTGGCGTACCGATCAAGCACCCCACCGTAATGATGCGTACACAACGGATCAATGATCTGGGGCTGCGGTATGACCCGGCACTGAAGGGCGTGGAGGATTTTGACTTCTTCTTCCGCGCGAGCCTGGACACGAAATTGGCGAATATCCGGGAACCCAGTCTGTTTGAATACCGGAGATGGGCGGAAAACGCGTCCGCCGTCTTTCTGGACAGAGATATCTCCATCGGCAGGCACATGTTGAAAGCGTCCTACCAGAAGTATCTGGGGACTACGCTGACCCCGATGCAAACCGAGGTGACGTGGGCGGTAAACAACTGGAAAAAGGGCAATTCCGCCTACCAAAAGGCGGCCCTGGCCGAGCTGCAGAAATTGTTCTATACACTGCTGGACAACAAGACGGTACAGCAGACCTACCAGCGCGAGGCGCTGCTGGAGAGCATGCGCCGCAAATGGCGCAAGGTGTACACGCAGATCGTCAATACCAACGGCGGTGTAAAGAAAACCAGCAACGGTGTGCATCGGCTCTACACGAACAGTGAGTTTTTCAGGCCCTGACGGCCCGAGCGAAGGAGGAGCATTATGAACGTAGCATTAATCATTGCCGGCGGCAGCGGACAGCGAATGCAGCAGGACATTCCCAAGCAGTTCCTGCACATACACGATAAGCCGGTCATCATCTATACATTGGAGGGATTCCAGCGCAATCCCCAGATCGACGCCATCGAGGTCGTTTGCCTTGACGGCTGGCACGAGGTACTGTGGGCAAACGCCAAGCAGTTTGGCATTGACAAGCTGAAGTGGGTCATTTCCGGCGGCAGCACGGCCCAGGAATCCATTCGCAACGGCATCGAGAATCTGTCCGATGTCTGCGGCGCGGAGGATATTCTCGTCATCCATGACGGTATACGCCCCATGGTAGAGGATTTTGTTCTGGACGATGTGATCGTGAAATGCCGCCAGTACGGAAACGGCGTCACCTCGCTGCCGTATAACGAGCAGATATTCGTAAAGGACGATGAGTTCACCACCACGAAATACATCCCGCGCGACACCCTGCGCAGAGTGTCTACACCGCAGGCGTACCGCTACGGTATCATTGCGGATGCATATCGGGAGGCGTTTGCAACGGGCGTCGGTATCCAGTCGGCCACCTATGCCAACACGCTGATGGTAGAACTGGGTCACCGGCTATACTTTGCGGCCGGCTCCGAGAAAAATATCAAGCTCACCACAAAAGATGATTTTGCGCTGTTCCGTGCCTATCTGGACATGGAAAAAAACAGCATACTGAAATAATAAGGGGTAACTTATGACCATCACCGAGCAAAGAGAGTATCAGCGCCTGCTGGCACGTTTTATCGGCGAAACCCAGCTGCTGCAGCAGCTGGACGGCAAAACCATTCTGTTGACCGGTGCCACCGGCATGATCGGCAGTTTTCTGGTAGATGTACTCATGACCCGCAACCGCCAGCTCCCCGCGGCACGGCAGACTACTGTCATCGCGTTTGCCCGCAGCCGGCGCACCGCGGAGCAGCGCTTTGCGGCGTGGCAGGACAGCGAGCGGCTCCGTTTTCTGGCCTGCGATGTGGCACAGGAGCTTCCTGCGCTGCCGCTGCAGCCGGATTACTACATTCACGCCGCCAGCACCACCCATCCTGTGGCTTATGCCCAGGAGCCGGTAAACACTGTTTTATCCAATGTGTTCGGCATCAATAATCTGCTGTCGTACATGGCCCGCCAAGGACATGGGCGGCTCCTGCTGCTTTCCAGCGTGGAGATTTATGGCAACAACCGCGGCGACACGGAGTATTTTACCGAGGACTACTGCGGCTACATCAACTGCAACACGCTGCGCGCCGGATACCAGGAAGCAAAGCGCGTCAGCGAATCCCTGTGCCAGGCGTACATACGGGAACACGGCGCAGACGTGGTCATCATCCGTCTGCCCCGTATCTACGGCCCGACGATGCGGTTAGAGGACAGCAAGGCGGCGGCACAGTTCATTCTGAACGGTGTCCGCGGTGAAGATATCGTTCTGAAAAGCGAGGGAACACAATTCTTTTCCTACGCCCACGTCTATGACGCCGTCAGCGGCCTGCTTCATGTGCTTCTGCGCGGCGAAGGCGGCCAGGCCTACAATCTGGGCGATCCCGATTCGGACATCCTGCTGCGGGACCTGGCAAAGCTGGTGGCTGATCACACCGGGAAACAGGTCATCTTTGATCTGCCCGATTCTGTGGAAAGGGCCGGTTTCTCCACAGCGACCAAGGCGCTTATGTGCGGTGACAAACTGCGCGGCCTCGGCTGGCAGCCATACTATACCATGCAGACCGGTATTCCGGAGACCATCGACATCCTCCGCGGCATCGCACGGGCGTCCGGCAGTTCGTCAGGGGAAGGCGGTAAATGATGGCTTTGGCAGGGATCCTGTGCATTGTGCTGTGCTTTGCCATCGCTTCGCTGGTAACGACAAAAAAGGCGCCGCCAACGAAGCGCATCAAGTATCTGGTGCTGCTGGCGTTTCTGACAGTCTTCTGCAGCTTCGTCAACTACAAAGTCGTATCTGCTCTGAACTTTTCAGGCATCGCACCGCCGGATACCGTGACCATCGAGGCCACGGATACGAAGAATGACGCATCAAAAGAAACCTCCGTGTATCTGACAGGCCTGTTGGTGGGCGGGCAGTCCATGCCGATCCAAGTGACCGGGGACGGAACATGGCTTCAGGACGGCAGCTGGTACAAGTGGTACGGCAGCTCCAGCAGTCACTATGTTTCCGGTACGCCGCAGAGCATGTCTATCTCTGTCCCGGCCGGGTCGAACCGCTATCTTACGTTTTTGGGAAATGTCTGGAAGGGCATCGGCTCTGTTGCGTGTCTCGGCGAGACACAGGTCGTTGACTTCTATGCGCTGGAGGACACCACTATACAGGTACGCCTTCCCGACTCGCCTGCCGCCGTTCTGCGGACACTGCAGACTGTGCGGCTGGTCATCGCCGCGCTGCTGCTGGCCATTGAGCTGGCACTGGCGGTGTGGGTGCTGCTGCGGGAAGCTGCAAAGGAACATGTCCCCAAGGAACGGGAGTGTTGGTTAGATGTATTGAAGCTCCTTGCCTCCTATCTGATCGTTGTGATCCACTCTGTGGGTACAGTGTACAATCTTGGCCCGGATAATAACAGCAGCTGGTTTTCCTTCTTTCTGTTGAATGTCATTCCCCGCTGCGCCGTTCCGGTCTTTCTTCTTGCTACCGGCATTTTTGTGCTCGGGAAACCCATGGGCACAAAAAAGTGGGTGAAAAAGCTGGTGCATTTTCTGTTGCTGCTGCTGTTCTGGAATGCCTTCTATATCATACTGGACATGCTGCTGCATCACAGGGACGAGTTCAGCCTGACCGCACTTTTGCGGCAGTTTGCCGCTATCCCGGTCAAGCGCGGCCCGTCGGATCCTCTTTGGTATGCCTATCAGTTAGTTTGGATCTATTCGCTGGCCCCGTTCTTCTTCAAGCTCTACTCCGTGCTTGACAGAACATGGCGGCAGCGGCTCATCCTTGTCTCCCTATTGATCCCCTGCCTGCTGTCCTGCTATGATCAGGTTTTTGATCTTGGCGGCCAGGCATATTCCCATTCTTTTGTGCAGATATTTTATATTGGGTTCATGGGGTTTCTGTTCCTCGGGCGCTACCTTTACGACTACGCGCCCGCCGACAACCGGTTGAAGAAAGCCGCGCTTCCGTTGATCGTCTTGGGCTTTGGTCTTACCATGCTCCTCAGCTGGCTCTATCTCGTGAAGCACGGTAAGGTCACGCACCAATATTTCTCCGAATTGAGTATTGGCCCGCTTCTCTACGGTACCGGCGTTTTTATCCTGTTTTACCGTGGAAAACCGGCATTTCAAAATATGCCGGAAAAATTGAGACATGCTGTCTCCTGGCTGGCTGAACGTGCCATCGGCATTTATTTTCTGCATCACGCACTTATCTGGTACTTTGGGACCAGTATCACGATTTTCGGGTTCACGATCTCCCGTACCGGTGCGTGGTGGTCTGCGATCCTTTATACGATGTTTATCTGGTGCATAGCAGCAATGACCGTTTCCCTTCTGTCATATCTGCCGGGCATTCGGAAGCTCGTCACCTGATCATCATCAAACACGGGTAACGCAATGGACAGTTTCCGTTTTTACCCTATCCCACACGAGGAAATAGTCAAATGATCCAAGAAAAGCTTCTGCGCTACCAGTTCCTGTTTGAGGAGCTGGTGAAGCGCGACTTCAAAAAGAAATACAAGCGCACGGTGCTGGGCATGGCGTGGAGCCTGCTGTCGCCGCTTTTGATGCTGCTGGTGATGAAGCTGGTGTTCACCCAGTTCTTCGGACGGAACATGGCGCACTATACCACCTACCTGTTCTGCGGCAACCTGGTGTTCAACTATTTCAACGAATCCACCTCCCAGGGCATGCAGTCCCTGACGGGCAACGCCGCCATCTTCACCAAGGTCAATGTGCCCAAGTACCTGTTCCTGTTCTCCAAGAACGTACAGACCCTCATCAACTTCGGCCTGACGCTGTGCATCTTCTTCGTGTTCTGCGCCTTTGACGGCATCACGTTCACCTGGAAGTTCTTCCTGCTGCTGTACCCCATCTGCCTGCTGGTGCTGTTCAACATCGGTGTGGGGCTGATCCTCTCGGCGCTGTTCGTGTTCTTCCGGGATATCCAGTACCTGTGGAGCATCTTCATCCAGCTGCTGATGTATGCCTCCGCCATCTTCTACACCATCGACCATTACAGCTACAACGTCCAGTGCCTGTTCCTGGTGAACCCCATCTACCTGTTCATCCGCTACTTCCGGAAGATCGTCATCGACGGGGCGATCCCCACCGCTTGGTTCCACCTGCTGATGCTGGCGGACGCGGTCATCGTGCTGGGGCTGGGCTGCTGGATGTACAAGAAGTACAACACCCGGTTTTTGTACTATGTGTAAGGAGGCGTGACATGAACATTTTAGAGGTCGATCACGTCTCCATCCGGTACATCACCGGCGACTTTAAGGACATCGGACTGAAGGAGTATGTGGTACGGAAGCTGAAGCGCGACTACCATGTGCAGGAGTTCTGGGCGGACAAGGACATCACCTTCACGCTGGAAAAGGGCGATATGCTGGGCATCATCGGCACCAACGGTGCGGGAAAGTCCACGCTGCTGAAGGCCGTCAGCGGCATCATGGAGCCTACCCACGGCAGTGTCCGCCGGGAGGGCACCATCGCGGCGCTGCTGGAGCTGGCCAGCGGCTTTGACGGCGACCTGACAGTGCGGGAAAACACCTACCTGCGGGGCGCCATGCTGGGCTACACCCGGAAATTCATGGACGAGATGTATGACCGGATCATCGACTTTGCCGAGCTGCGGGAGTTTGAGAACAGGCCGTTCAAGCAGCTGTCCTCGGGCATGAAGAGCCGTCTGGCGTTTTCCATCGCCAGTCTTGTGCAGCCGGATATCCTCATTCTGGACGAGGTGCTGTCGGTAGGCGACGGCGCGTTCCGGAAAAAGAGCGAGGCAAAGATGCGGGAGATCCTGTCCTCCGGCGCCACCAGCATTCTGGTGTCCCATTCCCTCAACCAGATCAGGGAGCTTTGCAGCAAGGTGCTGTGGCTGGATCACGGCCGCCAGATCGCCTTCGGCAGCGATGTCCAGGCCATCTGCGACCGCTACGAGGCATTCCTCGCCGGAAAAAAATAGAAGCAAGAACAGATTAGCATACGGGTATACCCGTATGCTGCCTTTGTGAAACAAAGGCAGCATATAAAAAATCGTCGCGTGCGGTATGGCAGAGAGATCAAATATAGAGAGGGGTCAATTTTATGATATTGATAACGGAGAAAGTCGCAAAGCTCCTGCTTATAGCCGCTGCACTGGCAGGCGGCTGGTGGGTGCTGGGGGGAAAGCAAAACAAAAACAAAAAGGCGTATCTCATCTATGCCGCCCTTGTCCTTGTATTTGCCACGATGGCATACAAAATATCCGGACTGACGCCGGCTTTGACGGACACCGTCACCTTGACGGCATTGGACGAAAAGCGCGGCGAGGCACAGGCTGCAGAGGTGTTTTTGGGAGGATATACCATTGACGGGAAAACATACGCCGCAGGGAAATCCCTCCAAATAGAAGCCGGGCACTGGTTCTGGGCCGGTGAGACATATTGCTGGCGGAGCGAAACGGATCCGCGGCAGCCTGACGGTGTTACCCGGTCGATAACGGTAAAGCTCCCGGTGGGATGGGATCGTACTCTCGATTTCAATGGAGATGTTTGGAGAGGCTTCGTTGAAATAACAGCCGGAGGCCGCACATGGACGGCGGATACTTATGCGAAAAGCAACACACCGGTGCAGGTGCAGATTGGGCGCAGCCAGACCGCCGTGCTGATCCTACAGAGTGTGCTGCGGATTGCGGTATTCGCAATTGTGCTGTTGGTCCCGTTTGCAGCGATATACCTCTTTATCAAAATCAGAAAAAATTCAGGGAACGAGTTTGTGACGTGGACTGCCTCACATTATGCAGAACTCATCTGCGGCGCCATTGCGATCGCATCTGTTTTTGTTCTGTTTCGCTATTCCGAGGTTGATTCCCTTTGGTATGACGAACTATACCAAGTAGCTCTTTCCCTTGACAATGACTGCGCAATAGGGAGACTTCTCACACATAGCGATTACTATCCAAGCTTCTCCTCAGATGTACTGTCGTTGGCATATAGAATCGCCCCTTACGGCGAACGGTGGCTGTTGCTGGTCCCGGAGATATTTTCCGTTCTCGGTATTTATCTGGTAGCGATGGCAGCCAAAAGAGTGCACGGACGCGCAGCCGCCATATTTACGATGCTGTTCGGCACAACAAATACCACGCTGATCCTACGATGTGCCTATGAATTCCGCGTGTACTGGCTTCTGTTCTTTTCGTGCTGCTTGACCCTGTATATCTATGTGCGGTACAGAAATGACCTGGATACAGCGGTTACATGGAAAAGACTTATCATATACGGAGCGGCACTATGGCTCCCGGCCGCGAGCCATGTGTTTGGTGTGTTTTTCAGTGCCGGCCTTGCCATAACAGACATGGTGTATATGGCATCAAAGCGGTTATCGCCCAGATGGATCATCTCCTTCTGCATTACCGGTGTGCTTTATTCCCCGTGGCTGTACAATATAATCTGCTGTGATGTTTGGTCAATGCAGAAGCCCTGGAATGGTACACCTACCCCTGACGGCATCGTAACACTGCTTCGAAACTGGTCAAGCCATGGTAACTTTGGGTATTATTTCCTGTTGATCGGAGGCGGCATTGTTCTTGTTGAAATAGTATTGCTTGTATACAGCGGGAAAAAGATGCATACCGCAGACATGGCCTTGTTTATCACATTGACCTTTGTTGTTTCTTTCGTTTATATCTACGGCAAATATGTCAATCCCGCATCTACTATGTGGGTCGAACGTTATTTTGTGGTACTGGTTCCGTGCATTCTATGGCTGCAGACTCTGGCGGCTGTCTCCCTGTGTCAGCCTTTCAAAAAGCACAATGTGACAACTGCTGCAGTATGCTTAATGTGTGCGTGTATCGGCATCACCAATATATTGCAGTGGTTTCCTACCGCCACGGTGGTGGGCGCGAAGTACAGGAAATCAGCTGACTGGTTTTATACCCAAACAAATACAATATACAACGACAGCACAATTATCATCAGCACATTCTTACATGAATATCCAGAAACTGGTTGGCAGGAGTACTACTTAACCAGAGAAGGCCGACGAGATGCGTTGAACCTTATAAACCAAGGAGATGTTGATGCGGCCGTGCTCGCCGATAAGTCCGTGGTTTATATTTACTATGGGACCAACGATATCGCAGAAAGAGTTCTGAACCTATTAGAGGAAAATGGGTTTGCAGAATCGGCAAACGATGAAAAACTGAGCATACGCACCTATATCCGGAGCGAACAAGAATAAAGACGTATAAGCAGTGATAACTCTTAAAGTGAGGAGGCGCAGCCTATGATCCCCTTCAACATTCCCCCTTATGTGGGGGCCGAGCTTACATACATCAAGCAGGCAATGGATTCCCATAAAATTTGTGGGGATGGAGAATTTACTAAAAAGTGCAATGCTTGGATGGAGAAGCGCTTTCAGGCCAAGAAAGTGCTCCTGACCACCAGCGGCTCCACCGCGCTGGACATGGCGGCACTGCTGTGCGGCATCAAGCCCGGCGATGAGGTGATCCTGCCGAGCTACACATTTTCCAGCACGGCAAACTCCTTTGTGCTGGCGGGTGCAAAGCTGGTGTTTGTGGACATCCGTCCCGACACCATGAACATCGACGAAACGAAGATCGAGGCCGCCATCACTGACCGCACAAAGGTCATCGTTCCTGTTCACTATGCCGGCGTGGCCTGTGAGATGGATACCATCATGGATATCGCCCGCCGCCATGGACTGATGGTGGTAGAGGATGCGGCGCAGGGTGTGATGAGCACCTACAAGGGACGTGCACTGGGCACTATCGGCGACTTCGGCTGCTACTCGTTCCACGAGACAAAGAACTACTCCATGGGTGAGGGCGGTGCGCTGGTCATCAACAATGCTGCGTTTGACGAGCCGGCGGAGATCCTGCGGGAAAAGGGCACGAACCGCGCCAAGTTTTTCCGCGGGCAGGTGGATAAGTATACATGGGTCGACTTCGGCGACAGCTACCTGCCCAGTGAACTGAACGCCGCCTACCTATGGGCGCAGTTAGAGAATGCGGACGAGATCAACAATGACCGTCTTGCCACATGGCAGGCATATTGGAGCGCGTTCCAGCCGCTTTCCCTTACAGGGAAGGTGGAGCTTCCTGTTGTTCCGGAGGGGTGTGTGCATAATGCGCACATGTTCTACCTGAAGCTGAAAAACCTGCAGGAGCGAACGGCTTTCATCAGCTATATGAGGGAACAGGGTGTACAGTGCGTGTTTCACTATATTCCGCTGCATTCCGCACCGGCGGGGCTGAAATTTGGCCGTTTCCACGGCGAAGACATCTGTACAACAGCGGAGAGCGAACGTCTCGTCCGCCTGCCGCTGTATTACGGGATGAGTGAGGAAGACAGGACGATTGTAGTGCGGAACGCCATAAACTTTCTAATGTAAACAGGAGGAGAAAACAATGTATACACCGCAGGAACATGACATGATGCAGGAATTTATGGGACAGGCAGTTGTCTCCAAACTTAAGGCAAGCGGTGAAGGAGTCAAGGTCTACCCCTGTGCAAAAATTTGTTCACCGGAGCGCGTCGCAATCGGTGATCATACGCGGCTGTGTGACTACGTTTTGATTCATCCGGAACATGGTGAAATTACCATTGGACGGTATTGTGATTTTGAACCATTCAGCCTTATTTGGGGTGCTGGCCGGCTAATTATTGGCGATTTTGTCAATTTTGGGCCAGGAATGAAAATCATGGGGAACGCCTATGAATATCGCGAGGGCGATATTGCGGTAGGTACAGTGGAGCAGACACACAAGGGAATCATCGAAGGTGATCTGGTTATCGAGGATCATGTGTACTTTGGCGCAGATGTAACGGTACTGGCCGGAGTTCATAAAATTGGTGAGGGTGCTTTCATCGGCGCACAGGCGTTGGTGACCCACGATTTAGATCCGTGGGGTGTTTATGTCGGCTCCCCCGCAAGAAAAATTGGTGAACGTCCGCAAGGCGCAAAGGAAAAAGTAAAGGAATATGGGTTGTAAAACAACTCTGGGATAATATATGGACATATCTGTGGTGATCCCGGTTTACGGCTGCCGGGAAGCATTGCCTGAACTACATAGGCGTTTGACGGCGGTATTGAGCACGATGACCTCAGAATATGAGATCATTTTGGTCAACGATGCCTGTCCACAAAACTCGTGGGAAGTAATTGAGCAGATCTGCAAAAAAGACGGCCATGTGATTGGCTTGGAATTATCCCGCAATTTCGGACAACTGAAGGCGACTGCTGCGGGACTTGACTATGCCAAAGGAAACTGGGTGGTCGTCATGGACTGTGATTTGCAGGACAAGCCGGAGGAGATCCCAAACCTGTACGCCAAGGCCATGGAAGGCTATGATGTCGTATTTGCCCGCCGGAGAGAACGGCATGATTCTAAACTGAAAGTTTTTGTATCCAGCTGCTTTTACAAGATTTATTCCATTGCAACAGACCAGCCTTATGACGGCGCGATCTGCAACTTCAGCATAGCTAACCGGAAAGTCATCGATGCGTACTGCAAAATGCGGGAATGCCACCGCGGCTATGTAATGTACATTCAGTGGATGGGATTCCGCGAGGCGGTCTTGGACGTGGAACATCAGGAACGTTTTGCAGGAAAATCCGGATACAATTTCAGAAAGCGTATGCAGATGGCATTGGAGCTGTTAACATCCCAATCCGACAAGATGCTTCGCTTTACGGCAAAGGCAGGGCTGGTTATAGCAGGCGTATCGCTGCTTGCAATCTTGTTCTTTGTGATTCGCTATTTTGCAGTAAACATCCAAATGGGCTGGACAAGTATTATCGCTGCAGTGTTCCTTATGGGCGGATTAACGATTGCCAGTATCGGTGTTGTCGGCATTTATGTCGGGAATATCTTCATGGAGGTCAAGCACAGACCGCTATACATCGTGCGGCAGCAGCTGAATGACCATTCAGAAAAATCGGAGGACACACTATGAAAAAACTCGCCATCATCGGTGCATCGTATCTGCAGCTTCCTCTCATCGAAAAGGCCAAATCCATGGGGATCGAAACCCATGTATTTGCTTGGGCGGCCAATGACGTGGGGGAAGCCGCTGCCGATCATTTCTACCCTATCAGCATCGTGGAAAAAGAGCAGATATTGGAACAGTGCCGCCAAATCGGTATTGATGGCATTTGCTCCATTGCGTCTGACCTCGCTATGTTGGCGGTGAACTATGTAGCCGAACAGATGGAATTGACCAGCAATTCTATGGAGTGTACGCTGCGTTCCACAAATAAGCACCTGATGCGTCAGGCGTTCGAGCAGCACGGTGACCCGTCACCTAAAAGTCTTTTGGTAGCAGGGCCAGATGATCTGCACGGTGTATCGCTGCATTACCCCGTGATCGTCAAGCCCATAGACCGCTCCGGAAGCCGCGGCATCACAAAGCTGGACAGTCCGGACGGCCTTGCAGCAGCCATCGAGAACGCCAAGTCGCAAGGCTTTGAAAAGAAGGCGATTGTGGAGGAATTTGCCACCGGGCAGGAATATAGTGTGGAGTACATATCGTGGCAGGGCAAGCATCACTTTTTGGCACTGACCCATAAATATACCACCGGCGCACCGAACTTTATCGAAACGGGACATTTGGAGCCTGCACCCGTGTCGGATGACACCTTGGAGCATATCAAGACAGTGGTTTCCCACGCCCTCGACAGTTTGGGCGTTCAATATGGTGCATCCCACAGCGAACTGAAAATCGACGCGGATGGGCGTATCATGCTCATTGAGATCGGCGGGCGCATGGGCGGTGATTTTATCGGCAGCGATCTTGTGGAACTTTCTACCGGCGTAGACTTTGTCAGAGCCGTCATTGATACGGCGTTGGGTGAAAAACCTGTCCTGACACACACGGCTCACAGCATCGCTGCGGTTCGCTTTGTTTTCTCCCGGGAGGATATGGATGCTCTTGCCCGCATCAAGTGCGAACATCCGGAACTGCTGGTGCGCGAGAAGGTGGATACGTCCTTCGATCACCCCGTGACAGACAGTGCAACGCGCTTTGGTTATTACTTGCTGCGAGGAGAAGATATATCGCTGCTGCAGCAATATATGCCCGAGAACAAATGATCTTGCTAAAGTGGATGTGATGACTTGAAGAACTATAAAACGCTTATCGTACTTCATTTAATGCTGATGATTTACTCCATGAGCGGTATTTTCAGCAAGCTGGCAGCCGGACAGCCCTTTCTCAGTTTCCGTTTCTGCCTGTACTACGGCGCGATTATCGCACTGCTGGGCCTATATGCCATCGGCTGGCAGCAGATTATCAAGCGTATGCCACTGACACTGGCC
Source organism: uncultured Oscillospiraceae bacterium (assembly GCA_934569425.1). Lineage (GTDB taxonomy): Bacteria > Bacillota > Clostridia > Oscillospirales > Oscillospiraceae > Vescimonas. The sequence goes on along the minus strand of CAKTKM010000005.1, from coordinate 5,005 downwards.
TTTGCCAACAAAGCCGTCACAACCGTGTGGGGGCTCGTGTGGGGCCTGCTCTTTTTCCAAGAACAGGTCACAGTGGGCAAACTGGCCGGCATCGCCTTGATCGTGGCCGGAGTCGTGGTGTTCTCCACAGCGGACAAGGAGGGCGATTGATGGAAAAATCTATGCTGTTCTACGCGGGCTTGCTATTGCTGGGTGTTTTCCTCAGTGCTATCTCGCAAGTCATGCTGAAAAAGGCGGCGCTGCGGCAATACCCCAACAGGCTCCGCGAGTATCTGAACCCGCTGATCATTACTGCCTATACGATTTTCGTAGGTACGACCTTTCTCAGCATCTATGCGTACAAGGGTATTCCTCTGTCCATGGGCCCTGTGCTGGAGGCGACAAGCTATATCTATGTCACCATATTCGGCGTAACGATTTTCAAAGAAAAACTCAATCGGCGCAAGCTCATCGGACTTGCGCTGATCGTGTCAGGCATCATTGTGTATTCCCTGCTGGGATAGTGATAAGTGATAGGAGCAGAATATGACAAACGAACGGAAATACTCCCTGGATGTGCTTCGGATCCTTGCTACAGTTTTGATCGTATTCCATCATTACGGGCAGGTAACGGGGCTATATTTGGAAGGGCATGTCAACTATTGGAATGGCCGCTTCTATTTTGGGTATATGGTGGAATTCTTTTTCCTGCTGTCCGGTTACTTTATGTATCGATATGTTGAGAAAATACATAAGGGACTCACTTTCAAAAAGTTCTTTCTGCCGCGTGCATTGAGACTATTGCCGTTGGTGCTCATCAGCGGGGTCGTTTATGAAGTGCTGCTTGGGATTTACCAAAAGGTATGCGGGGGAGATTGGTTTGGCATTTCCATAACGGTCTGGGGTGTGATCATTAACGCCTTAGGCGTGCAGGACGGATGGGTCTTTGCAAATCCGATGGTGAATAATCCCACATGGTACATCAGCGTGCTCCTTCTGTGCTACATTGTTTTCTACTTGCTGACTTATCTCAGCAAACGTTGGCAGGTACCGCATACTTATCTCTTTATTTTTATGGTGCTGTTGGGCTGTGGTGCGCGGACCTTCGGGCTGGATCTGCCATTCCTGAACGGTTCTTCCTGCCGTGGGTACTATGCGTTTTTCTTCGGTGTACTGCTGGCGGAGTGGCTGGAAAGACTGAGCGCGGCAAAAAGGTCTCAGAATATATATATATATATATATTCTGGGGAAGCGTTGCAGCGGTCGCGCTTTTGCTGTGCCTGATGGTCTATAAATGGGCATGGGTCGCAAGCGGCATCAATTTCCTGATGACATTTTGCTTCTACCCTGCGCTTATCATTATTTTCAGCAGCAAACCTCTGGTAAGACTATTTGACCATAAGTTTATTGGCATATTGGGAAAGATTACATACGATACTTATATCTGGCATTGCCCCAATTTTTTGCTTTTGTATATTATCCCGGCCATTACCGGCAGAAACTGGGATTTGCTGACCGCCAAAGCCATGCTCGTTTTTACAATGGTTTCTTTCGCGGTGGGAGCGGTCTCCTATTACGCATTGGAACGACCAATCAGCGGCAAACTGAGAAAACTGACAGGAACAGGAGGATAACCCATGAAAGGCATCATATTAGCCGGAGGCTCCGGCACGCGCCTTTACCCCATCACGAAGGGCGTTTCCAAGCAGGCACTGGCGATCTATGACAAACCCATGATCTACTATCCGTTGTCCACGCTGATGCTGGCGGGGATCAGAGAGGTTCTGATCATCTCCACACCCAAGGACATTTCTGTATTTGAGGATATTTTAGGCGATGGCACACAGTTGGGAATGCGCTTCAGCTACGCCATGCAGCAGGCGCCGAATGGTTTGGCGGAAGCGTTCCTCATCGGCGAGGAGTTTATCGGCAATGATAAGGTCGCACTTGTTCTGGGCGACAATATCTTCTATGGAGCAGGCTTCTCCGCAACACTGGCTGAAGCAGCACAGCTGACGGAGGGTGCGGTTATCTTCGGTTACCCGGTGCACAATCCGTCCTGCTTTGGCGTTGTGGAGTTCGACAGGGATGGCAATGTGCTGTCGCTGGAGGAAAAGCCGACAGAGCCAAAATCCAATTATGCCGTGCCGGGGTTGTATTTCTACGACAACGAGGTGGTGGAGATCGCGAAAAATGTTAAGCCCTCTGCCCGCGGCGAGTTGGAGATCACCGCTGTGAATAACGAGTACCTCCGCCGCAAAAAGCTGAAGGTCATTCGTTTTTTCCGTGGTATGGCATGGCTCGATACCGGTACATACGAGGGCTTGCAGGAGGCATCACAATTTGTCAATATCATCCAGAAGCGGCAGGGGCTGTACGTCTCCTGCATTGAGGAAATTGCCTATCGCCGGGGGTTTATCGGCCGCGAACAGCTTCTTGAGTTGGCAAAGCCGTTGATGAAAACGGAGTATGGGCAGTATTTGCAGGCGATAGCAAAGGAGGATATCCTATGACCATCATCGTCACCGGCGGTGCCGGATTTATCGGCAGCAATTTTATTTTCTATATGCTGGACAGGCACCCGGAAGATCGTATCGTCTGTGTGGACAAACTGACCTATGCCGGCAATCTGTCCACGCTGGAGAGCGTCATGGACAACCCCAACTTCCGCTTCGTGAAAGCGGACATCTGTGACCGTAGGGCCATCTATGACCTGTTTGAGGAGGAGCATCCTGACATGGTGGTGAACTTCGCCGCAGAGAGCCATGTGGACCGTTCCATCGAGAACCCGGAGGTGTTCCTCCAGACCAATATCCTGGGCACACAGGTCATGCTGGACGCCTGTCGTAAGTACGGTATCCAGAGGTATCATCAGGTGTCCACCGATGAAGTGTACGGCGACCTGCCGCTGGATCGTCCCGACCTGTTCTTCACCGAGGAGACGCCCATCCACACCTCCAGCCCGTACAGCAGTTCCAAGGCGGGCGCTGATCTGCTGGTACTGGCGTATCATCGCACCTATGACCTGCCCGTCACGGTGAGCCGCTGCTCCAACAACTATGGCCCGTATCACTTCCCCGAGAAGCTGATCCCGCTGATGATCGCCAACGCGCTGAACGACAAGCCGCTGCCGGTGTACGGCGAGGGGTTAAACGTTCGCGACTGGCTGTATGTGGAAGATCACTGCAAAGCCATCGACCTCATCATCCGCAATGGCCGGGTGGGCGAGGTGTACAACATCGGCGGCCACAACGAGATGCGGAACATCGACATCGTGCGGCTGATCTGCCAGAAGCTGGGCAAGCCAGAGAGCCTGATCACCTACGTCACCGACCGCAAGGGCCACGACATGCGTTACGCCATCGATCCCACCAAGATCCACAACGAGCTGGGCTGGCTGCCGGAAACGAAGTTTGCCGACGGTATCGACAAGACCATCGACTGGTATCTGACCCACCGCGATTGGTGGGAGAATATCATCAATGGAGAGTATCAGCATTACTATGAACGGATGTATGGAGCGCGGTAACGGTGATCGGTCACCAGTAAGCTAAACCACCTGTCGGGTGGTGGTTTTTGGCATGCAAGTGAAAATAGCCGGCACACAGGTGTCTGCTGTCTCTGCTTGTATGCCGCCGGACTGCCGGAGACTACGTTTTACCGGCGCCTCCGGGAGTTCCGCGCAGAATAAGAGACGGCGCATGCACTTCGTGCATGCGCCGTCTCTTATTCTCATCTCCCCGCCTTGTCCCGGCGGGCGTTGATCTTCTCCTTGTTGAACATGCAGAACGCCGTCATCAGCAGGATCCGCAGGTCGAAGGCCGGTGACCAGTTCTCAATATAGTACAAATCGAACTCGATGCGCTTCGTGATGGACGTATCGCCCCGGAAACCGTTGACCTGCGCCCAGCCGGTGATGCCGGGCCGCACCTGGTGCTTCACCATGTAGCGGGGGATCTCCTCCTTGAACTGCTCCACGAAGAACGGCAGCTCCGGCCGGGGGCCGATGAGGCTCATGTCGCCCTTGAGCACGTTGAAAAACTGGGGCAGCTCATCCACGGAGCACTTGCGGATCAGGGAGCCGAACCAGGTCTTGCGGTCATCCTCATTCTTGCTCCAACCGGTGTTCTGGCTGCTGTTGACCCGCATGGAGCGGAATTTGTACATGTAAAACGGCTTCTTGTCCTTGCCCACCCGCTCCTGCTTGAAGATGATGGGGCCGGGGGAGGACAGCTTCACGCCGATGGCCGCGATCAGCATCAGCGGCGAGGTCAGCACGATCAGCACCAGCGAGCCGATGATATCCGCCGCCCGCTTCAGCATGGCGTTGCCCAGATTGTCCAGCGGGATGCGCCGCAGGTTGATCAGCGGCAGGCCGTTGACGATGTCCACCTGCGGATTGGAGGACATATATCTGACGTAGGACGGCACCACGGACAGCTTCGTGCCGTCCTTTTCGCAGGCATTGATGATCTTGCCCATCCATTGTCCTTCCTCTGTGGGCAGTGCCACCACCACCTCGTCCGGCTGCTCCCGCTGAAAGACCTCCTCCAGCTGGGCGTAGGTGCCGCAGTAGGGCAGGGCGCGCCAGTCGCTCCGGTCCGCCACATAGCCCACCACCTGATAGCCCAGGCTCTTGTCCATCGTCACCTTCTGCAGATAGGCCTCGGCGCTCTCCCCGTGGCCCACCAGCAGCACCCGTTTCAGGTTGAAGCCCATGGCGCGGTAGCGCCGCAGCATCATCCGCAGCGCCGCCCGCTTGCCCACCAGCAGGAACACGGACACACCGTAGAAAAACACCACCGACCAGCGGGACGTTTCGCCCAGACGCAGCACGAACATGGCCGCCATGACGATCAGCGCCACCAGCAGCTCCAGCACCGCCACCCGTCCGGCCTCCACATGGAACCGCACGGCCCGGAAGGATTCGTACAGTCCCGCCACAGCAAAGACCAGCAGCGTCAGCGCCGCCGCCACCACGCCCAGCCAGACGTAGTAGTTGAAGGGCATCCCCTTGACGCCGTGG